>JBJONS010000140.1:0-37118 GCA_046051725.1 Pseudomonadota bacterium
TCCACGCCGCCGGGGTCCAGCTCGCCTTCGCCAGCGGCGGGGCCCACTTCTCGCGCAACCTGCGGGTGGACGTCGGCGTGCTCACCGCGCACGGCCTGCCCGCGCACGCCGCCCGCCACGCGCTCTGCGCCGGCGGCCCCGAGCTGCTCGGCCTGCCCGGCCTCGGCCGGCTCGAGCCCGGCGCGGTGGCGACCTTCGCGCGGGCCTCGGGCGACCCGCTGCAGCCGCGCAGCGCGGTGACGGCCACCTGGTACGGCGGCCGCCGGGCCAGCATGAGCAGCGTCCAGACGCGTCTTTTCGACGAATACCGCGCGCTGAGCCCGCTGCGGGTCCCCACGCGCTAAGGCGCCGAGCGCGAGGTGTGGATGCGGGTGCTGGTCACGGGCGGCGCGGGCTTCATCGGGGGGCACCTCTGCCGCGCGCTGCTGCGCCGCGGTGACGAGGTCACCGTGCTGGACAGCTTTGACGACGCCTACACGCCCGAGATGAAGCGGGCCAACCTCGCGGGCCTGCCGCTGCGGCTGGTCGAGGCAGACCTCCGCGCGTCCGCCGCGGTCGACGAGGCGCTGATCGGCGCCGACGCCGTGGTGCACCTCGCCGCGCGCGCCGGCGTGCGCGAGAGCCTGGCCAGCCCGCTGCTCTACGAGGACGTCAACGTGCGCGGCACGCTCACGCTCCTCGACCGGCTGCGGCGCCGGCCCCTGCCGCTGGTCTTCGCGAGCAGCAGCAGCGTGTATGGGCGCCGCGAGGACGCCCACGCCTTCACCGAAGAGGACGACACCGGGCGCCCGTTCAGCCCCTATGCGGCGTCCAAGCGGGCTGGCGAGCTGTACTGCTTCGCCGCCCACGCCGACTGGGGCCTGCCGGTCCACGCCCTGCGCTTCTTTACGGTCTACGGTCCGCGGCAGCGCCCGAGCATGGCCATCGCGCTGTTCCTGCACGCCGCCCTCCAAGGGCAGCCGCTGCCGATCTTCGGCGACGGCAGCGCGCTCCGCGACTTCACCTACGTTGACGACGTGGTGGACGCCATCCTCGCGTCATTGGACCGCCCCGGCGGCTTTCAGACCCTCAACGTCGGCAGCGGCGCGCCGATCCGGCTCGACGCCCTGGTCGACGCCATCGAGCGGGCGGTCGGCCGGCCGGTCCTCCGGCACCACCTGCCCGATCAGCCCGGCGATGTGCCGCGCACCCACGCCGACGTGCGCCGGGCGGCCGCGGCGCTGGGCTGGACGCCGCGGGTGCAGATGGAGGAGGGCCTGCGCCGCACGGCCGCGGCGATGCGCGCCGCGCGCTGAGCCCACGCTCCAGAGCCGCAGCCCTCCCCGCCGCGTCCGTCCCCGGCGCAGCCGCGTCCCCTCCCCTCGGTGCCCGAAGCGCGGCGCACCCGCAGGGGGACCCGTCGCCCGCCTGGGCTCAGGCCGCGGGCCGCTTGACCTTGCCCGCGCCCTGCCGGAAGAACTGGATCATGTACTCGGCGGCGCTGGCCAGCGAGAAGAAGGTCGCGATGTAGAGGAAGAAGAGGCCGGTGACCTGCGGATCCATGCCGAAGGTGTGGGGGGTCCACAACATCACGCCCAGCGCGGTGCCCTGGTAGGCGGTCTTGAACTTGCCGAGCGTGCTCGCGCTGATGACCATGCCCTCTTGGCTGGCGATGCCGCGCAGGCCGGTGATCGCGAACTCGCGGCAGATGAGCAGGGCGACCAGCCAGGCCGGCACCCAGGCGCGCTCGACCATCATGACCAGGGTGGTGGTCACCATCAGCTTGTCGGCCAGCGGGTCGAGGTAAGCGCCGGCCGGGCTCACCAAGTTCCACTTGCGGGCCAGCCAGCCGTCGATGATGTCGGTGATCATCCCGCCGACGAAGATGAAGAAGCCCAGCCAGATCTCGAACGGGGTGGGATCGTCCCAGAGCAGCCAGACCATGAAGGGCACGAGCGCGATGCGGGCCACGGTCAGGCTGTTGGGGAGGTTCCAGAAGCCGTCCCGCTTCATCAGGGGCTTGTCCATGGGGCTCCGGCGGCGCGCTGCGCGGGGTGCGTCTGGGTCCTGGGGGTCACTGCCCGGCCCCGTATGCGGCGAGGTCCTCAGGCACCACCGGGCGGTTGTCGCGCAGGTGGTCGTAGAGGTCGAGCACGCGCACGACGTAGTGCTGCGTCTCTTGGAAGGGGGGGATCCCCCGGTGCTTCTCGACGTTCCGCGGCCCGGCGTTGTAGCCGGCCACCGCGTGGTCGAGGCGCGGGAAGCGCTGCATCAGGCTGCGCAGGTAGCGGGTGCCGCCGTCGATGTTCTGGACGGGGTCCCACGGATCGGCGACGCCGAGGCCGCGGGCGGTCGCCGGCATGAGCTGCATCAGGCCCTGGGCGCCGGCCCGGCTGAGCGCGCGGGGGTTCATGCCGCTCTCGGCGAGGCAGACCGCCTTGATCAGCTCAGGCGGCACGCCGTAGCGCTCGGACGCCGCCAAGATCTCGTCGTCGAAGGTGTCGAGCAGCGGGAAGCTGCGGGCGTTGACCTTGCTGCGGTGCGGCAGCGGCTTCTTGTCGAGCAGGAAGGGGCGGAAGCCCTGCCCCGAGGGGGCGTCGGTGTAGAGGTAGGTGCCGTCGGCGAGCTCGGCCCGGTAGATGTCGGTCGCCCGCGCCGGCCAGATCAGCGCGCCACACAGGCAGGCGAGCGCGCCGACGGCCCAGCGGAGGCGGGCGCGCGGCGCGGCGGCGGGCGGTGGCGTCGGGGTGGCGATGGCGCGCTCCAGCGGGCAGGCCCAGGGGGAGGGGCTCCAGTCTACAGAGCGACGCGCGGCGGGACAAGGCGGGCTAAGGCACCCCCTCCCGTGGGCGGGGCGTTCGGGTGACGCCGGCCGGGCGGGCGAGTGGAGGCGACGTGGATCAGGTGGACGTGCTCATCATCGGCAGCGGCCTCGCGGGGGTCCGGCTGGCGCTGGCCCTCTCCGACGTGGCCCGGGTCCGCCTGCTGACCAAGAAGGTGCGCGAGGAGGGCAACTCCCGCTACGCCCAGGGCGGCATCGCCGCGGCCTGGCGCGACGAGGACTCGTGGGAGGACCACGTCCGCGACACGATGATCGCCGGCGCGGGCCTCAACCGCCGCGAGGTCGTCGAGCGCACCGCCCGCGAGGCGCCCGAGCGGGTGCAAGAGCTCATTGATCTGGGCGTCGAGTTCGACCGCTGGGCCGAGCAGCCGCACCTCTACGACCTGCACCGCGAGGGCGGCCACAGCCGCCGCCGCATCCTGCACGCCAAGGACCTGACCGGCGCCGAGATCATGCGGGCGCTGTTCGCGCGGCTCGAGGCCTGCCCCTCGGTCGAGCTGCTCGAGGACCGCATGGTCATCGATCTGGTGACCGACGGCTGGCTGGCCCGGCGGACCGGCCAGCTGCCGCCGACGCCCGACCGGGTGCGCGGGGCCTATGTGCTCAACACCGCCACCCAAGAGGTCGAGGTGCACCGCGCCCGGGTCGTCGCGGTCTGCACCGGCGGGACGGGCAAGGTCTACCTCTACACGACCAACTCGGACGTCGCGACGGGGGACGGCATCGCGATGTGCTACCGGGCCGGCGCGCGGGTCGCGAACATGGAGTTCGTCCAGTTCCACCCGACCTGCCTCTACCACCCCGACGCTGGCAACTTCTTGATCTCTGAGGCGTTGCGCGGCGAGGGCGGGGTCCTGCGCCTGGCCAACGGCGAGCCGTTCATGACGCGCTACGACCCGCGGCTCGAGCTGGCCCCGCGGGACATCGTCGCCCGGTCGATCGACTCCGAGCTCAAGCGCACCGGCGCCGACTGCGTCTTCCTCGACATGACGCACATGAGCCGGGCCCAGATCGAGCACCACTTCCCCAACATCGACGCCAAGTGCCGCAGCCTCGGCATCGACATGGCGACCCGCCCGATCCCCGTCGTGCCCGCCGCCCACTACCAGTGCGGCGGCGTGCTGGTGAACGGCGACAGCGAGACCGACGTCGCCAACCTGTTTGTGGTCGGCGAGGCGAGCTGCACCGGCCTGCACGGGGCCAACCGCCTGGCCAGCAACTCGCTGCTCGAGGCGATCTCGTTCGCGCACCACGCGGCGGTCGCCATCCGCGGCCGGCTGGCCGAGCCCGAGGCCCAGCCCGCGCTGCCCGACTGGGACCCCGGCAAGGCGGGCCGGCCCGATGAGCAGGTCATCATCACCCAGGTCTGGGATGAGATCCGCCGCCTGATGTGGAACTACGTCGGCATCGTGCGGAGCAGCGGCCGGCTGCGGCGGGCCCGCAAGCGGCTCGACCTCATCGAGGACGAGATCGAGTCCTACTACTGGGACTACGTGCTGACCGGTGATCTGGTCGAGCTGCGCAACCTCGCCACCGTGGCGGGCTGCGTGGTGGACTGCGCGATGCGCCGCCGCGAGAGCCGCGGCCTGCACTACACGCTGGACTACCCCGAGCCCGACGACCGCTTCCTGCGCGACACCATCGTCCAGCGGCGCTTTTAGCGCGCGCTGGTCACCGGGCAGCCCCGCTCAGAAGGGCAGCGGTCCGCCGCTGCCGACCAGGGCCTCGAGCTCGTCCACCGTCCGGGGGAGCTGCGGGGTCAGCGACGCGCCGCCCTCGGGCCGCACCTGCACGTCATCCTCGACGCGGATCCCGCCGAAGCCGAGCCAGCGCGCGGCCACGTCGAGATCGAGCGCGTGCCGGAAGCGCGCCCGCAGCGCCTCGTCCTGCAGGATGGCCGGCACGACGTAGAAGCCGGGCTCGATGGTGACCAGCATGTCCTCCTCGAGGTCGAGGTCGAGGCGCAGGTAGCCGGTCCCAAACTGCGGCGAGCGGGCCCGGCCCGGCGCGTAGGCCGCCCGATCCCCGAAGACCTCGAGGTCGTGCACATCGAGGCCGAGCAGGTGGCCGAGGCCGTGCGGGAAGAACAGCGCGTGGGCGCCCTCGGCGACCAGGTCGTCGACATTGCCCCGCAGAAGGCCCTCATCGACGAGGAAGCGGGCCAAGATGCGGCAGGCGCCGAGGTGCAGGTCGCGGTAGCGCACGCCGGGCCGGGCCGCGGCGATGGCCCAGGTCTGGGCCTCGAGGACGGCCTCGTAGGCGGCGCGCTGGCGCGGATCGAAGCGCCCGCTCACCGGGTAGGTGCGGGTCAGGTCGGCGGCGTAGCCGTCGGGGGCCTCGCCGCCGCCGTCGAGCAGCAGCAGCTGGCCGTCCTGCAGGGTGTTGGGGTGGCTGTGGTTGTGCAGCACCTCGCCCCGCACCGTGAGGATGGTGTCGTAGGCGGTGAGCCGGCCGTGGGCCCGCAGCGCGCCCTCGAACAGCCCGACCAGCGCGGCCTCGGTGCGCCCCGGGCGGGTCTGGGCCATCACGAGGCGGTGCGCGAACTCGGACGCCGCGGCGGTGCGGCGGGCGGCGTCGAGCTCGGCCGGGCTGAGGACCCGACGCATGCGGATCAGGGCGTCGATCAGCTCATCATCGCCGTTCTCGCGACCAAAACGGAGCGGCCGGCCAGCGAGGGCCGCGGCGCGGGCGCAGGCGGCGGGGTCAGACACCGCGATGGTCCGGGGCCGGCTGTCGCCGACCAGGCCCTCGAGCGCGTCGAGATCGGCGACCTGGTCGAAGCCCCAGGTCGCGGCCCGCTCGGCGTTCGGCGTGAGGTGGCCATGCCAGAGGCCATCGTCGTCGGCCGGCGGGGTCAGCAGCAGCAGCTCGCGGTCGCCGTCCATCCACAGGGCGGCGCCGGGCTCGTCGCAGCCGGTCAGGTAGAGGAAGCAGCTGTCCTGCCGGAACCGGTGCTGGTTCATCGGCAGGTTGCGCGGCTGGCTGCCGTTCCCCATCAGCAGGATCGGGCCGGAGACCTGGGCGCGCAGGCGGGCGCGCCGGTCGGCGTGGACGGCGGAGCCGAGGCTCGAGGCGGGGTGGAGCATGGGCACCTCGGGGCGCGCGGGG
Source organism: Pseudomonadota bacterium (assembly GCA_046051725.1). Lineage (GTDB taxonomy): Bacteria > Myxococcota_A > UBA796 > UBA796 > UBA2385 > JAEUKK01. The sequence goes on from JBJONS010000140.1 coordinate 5,930, forward strand.
CCGGGCCTCGCGCGGCGGATGAGGGCGCGCGGCCCGGCCCGCTCAACCCTCGAGCAGATCCCGGCGGCGCACCAGCGCGCAGAAGGGGTAACCGGCCGCGGCCACCCGCTCCGCGGCGCCCTCCTCCCGGTCGACCACCACGATGACCTGGGCGACGCGCAGGCCCGCCTCCTCCACCCGGGCGATGGCCTGCAGCAGGCTGCCCCCGGTGGTCACCGTGTCCTCGACCACGCAGACCGACGCGCCGTCCTCGAGGTTCTCGCGCCCCTCGACGAAGAGCTTGCGGCCGTGGCCTTTGGCCTCTTTGCGGACCATGAAGCCGTGGACTGGCCGGCCCCGCAGCCCCGAGAGCGCGGCGACCGCGCCGGCGATCGGGTCGGCGCCGCTGACCGGGCCGCCCACCGCCACCACCGCCGGGTCGAGGCGGTCGAGCACCGCCTCGGCGATCAGGCGCGCGCCCTCGGCGTGCAGCGTGGTGTGGCGGGCGTCGACGTAGAGGTCGGAGGTCGCCCCGCTGGCGAGGGTGAAGCTGCCCCAGCGCACCGAGCGCGCGCGCAGGATGGCGATGAGCGGGGCGAGATCGCTGGACATGGGGACTCCGCCGGCTCAGGCCGGCCAGGCAAGCTGCCCGAGCCAGGCGCTGAGGCCGGTGAAGACCTCCTCCTTCTCGGGTTCGTTGAAGAGCTCGTGGTAGAGGCCCTTGTAGAGCACCACCTGCTTGGGGCCGCCCCAGCGCTCGGCGACCGCCGCGCTGGCGTGGTGGTCGCAGATCTGGTCGGCGTCGCTGATCATCAAGTACAGCGGGGGCCGCGGCGCGCCGCCCTGGCCGCTGACCCGCTCGCTGGCGGCCAGCATCTCCATGCCCCACCGCGGGCTGATCGTGCCGTAGACGAGCGGATCGGCCTCGTAGGCCCGCACCACGGCCGCGTCCCGCGAGATGAGCCGGGTGTCGATCTCGTTCTTGAGCGGCAGCCAGGGCCAGATCCGGCTGAGCACCCGCGCCGCCTTCACCTTGAGCGGCGGGGCGACGATGGCCGGGCGCACCAGCGGGTTGCTGAGCGCGATCCCGAGCAGGGGCGGCGAGAAGGGCTCGGCCGCCGCGTCGAGGCTCACCAGCCCGCCCATCGAGTGGGCGACCAGGGCGAAGGGCGCGCCGATGGTGGCGGCGGCGGCCCGCAGATCTTCGCCGTAGCGGCGCCAGCGCTCGACGTGGCCCCGGCGGCCGCCGCTGGCGCCGTGGCCGCGCAGCTCGACGAAGGTCACGCGGTAGCCGTCGCGCACCAGGCGCTCGGCCACGTGGGTGTAGCGCCCGACGTGCTCGGCGAGGCCGTGCACCAGCAGGATGTTCTTGGTGTTGGTCTCTCCCCAGCGGTAGGCCTTGATCGGCGTGCCGTCAGCGGAGCGGGTCTCAAGGGGCTGCACAGGTCATCCAGAGCGGCGCGGGGCCGCGGCGGCGGGCGGGGCCCCTATTCCTCTGGGGGCACCCACTCCTCGGGCATGGGCTTGGCGTCGCCGGCGGGGGCCGGCGCGGGCTCCTCGGGCGGCACCCACTCCTCGGGCATCGGCTGCGCGGCGCCTGCCGGCGCGGCCCCCTCTTCTGGCGGCACCCACTCCTCGGGCGTGGGCGCGGGCGCGCCGCCCTCTTCAGGGGCGACCGCCGGATCCGCGGCGGGCAGGGCCTCGGTCGGGGCCAGGGGCTCCTCGACCGGGGGCGGCTTGGGCGCGACGACCGGCGGGCGCTCGCCGAGCAGGCCCAGCGACAGGCCTGGCCAGACCGTGACCACGGCGAGGCAGAACAACATCAGGATCATGTAGGGGAAGGACGCCTTGATGACCTGCACGATGCTGCGCTTGAACACCGTCGACGCGACGAAGAGGTTGATGCCCATCGGCGGGGTCAGGTAGCCGAGCTCGAGGTTGACGATGAAGATGATGCCGAAGTGGACCGGATCGATGCCGTAGCTGGCGGCGATCGGCGCGAGCAGCGGCGCCACGATGAGGATCGCCGAGATGATCTCCATCGCGCAGCCGAGCGCGAGCAGGAACAGGTTCACCAGCACCAAGAACTGCCACTTGCTCGTGACCACCGACTGCAGCCACGCCGCCGCCTGCTGCGGGATGTAGGCCGCCGCGAGGAACTTGTTGAAGGCGATGGCCAGCACGATGATGAGGAAAAGGCTGCCCATCATGGTGCCCGACTGGACCAGCACCCGGGGCAGGTCTTTGGGCTTGAGCTCGCGGTGGAAGACCAGCTCGACGATGAGCGCGTAGACCACGCTGACCGCGGCGGCCTCGGTCACCGTGAAGCGCAGCGGACCGAGCACGCCGTAGATGCCGCCCAGCACCAGCACCGGCAGCATGAGCGCGAGCGCGCTCTTGCGCAGCTCGCGCAGCAGGTTGCTGAGGTAGCCGCCCTCGAGCTCAGGGATCAGGATCTGGTTGCCCGGCCGGGTCGGGCGGGTCTGGTAGAGCGTGTAGACCGCGAGCACCGCGGCGATGAACAGGCCCGGACCCACGCCGGCGACGAACAGGTCGTTGGGCGAAATTTGGGTGGTCGCGTCGCTCACCATGATCGCGTAGATGATCATCGGGACCGACGGCGGGATGATGATCCCGAGGCTGCCGGCCGAGGTGAGCAAGCCGATGCTGTAGGGCTCGGGGTAGCGCTCCTTGACCAACATCGGGAACATGATGCTGCCGACCGCGATGACCGTGACCGGCGACGAGCCGCTGATCGCCGCGAAGATCACGCAGGCCATGACGCTCGCGAGGCCGAGGCCGCCCGGGGTGCGCCCCATCAGCGCCCGCGCCACGCCGACGAGGCGCTCGGCGATGCTGCCTTGGGTCATCAGGTTGCCGGCCAACACAAAGAAGGGCAGCGAGAGCAGCTCTTCTTTCTTCAGCGACTCGAACATGTCCTTGGCGACGGTGTAGCCGCTGATCCCCTGGATCAGCACCACCGCGCCGACCGCCGCGGTGCCGATCGACAAGAACAGCGGGGCGCCGACCAACATCATCAGCACGGCGGCCAGGAACAGCAGCCAGCCCGGCGAGAGGCCGAAGGCGGCGCCGATGCCCAAGAGCAAGCCCGGGAAAAGGCCAACCAGCAGCAGATCGCGCGTCCCGCGCCCGCTGTCTTCGACCAGCTGGGTCTTGACCGGCTCGGCGTCTTCCGGGGGAGAGAAGTCGGCGAAGATGGCCCGGCCCAGGAAGCGGGCGGCCATGATGAAGAAGCTGAGCGGCAGGATGGACTGGGTGACCCACAGCGGGAACAGCGTGCCACCCGCGCTCGACGCGACCATCGCCGCGATGTCGGGGGCCTTTCCGCCCGGCGGGGTGCCGGTGTCGCCGATGAGGCCCTTGAGCTGCTCAAAAGAGGCCTGCTTCGACGCGACCTGCTCGGCCATCGTCTGCAGCGGCGCCCAGACAAAGGGGGTCCCGTCGAGGTTCTGGGCGTCCCACACCGCCGCGGCCACGCCGAGCCCAAAAAGGCCCAAGCCAAGGGCGCCGAGCCCCTCGAGGACCAGCCGGGTCGCCACGGCCGGGCGCGCGCCGCCGAGGTGCAGCTGCGCGAGCACGGCCACGCAGGCCAGCGCGACGACGCCGCCGAGGCCCATCACCGCCGAGGCCGGCAGCAGATCGCCGTGCACGACCGCGCCGACGAAGTTGATCGGGGCGACGAGCAGGTCCCACAGCGGCAGGCCCTCTTGCCCGGCCGCCGAGACCAGCGCCTCGTCGACCAGCTCGACCGCGTAGGTGGTGAAGTTCCAACAGAAGGCGGCGGCGAGCAGGGCCGCGAAGCGCTTGCTCAAGCGCGCGGCCCGCGGAGAGAGCAGCTTGTCGGCCGCGTCGACCGACAGGTGCCCCCCTTCCCGCGTGGCGAGCGAGGCGCCCAAAAAGCCGACCCACACCATCAAGGCGACCGACATGTTCGCCGCGCCGTCGATGGTGGGAGCGACGTCGGGGAGCTCACGGCTCAGGTAGTTCATGAAGGACAAGAAGGTCATGGCCAACATGGCCACGACGATGAGCGCCTGCTCGATGCGCGCGAGCTGGCGGTCCACCCCCAGGGCGACGCCCCGCAACAGCACCCAGGCGCCGGTCAGCGCCAGGATCAAGCCGAAGAGCAGGCTCTGGATGGGGCCGTCCCACAGGGACCGAAGCGCGCCGCGCACGCTGCGATCCACCGCGGAGATCAGCCGCTCGATTCCGTCAAAAACACCGAGGAGGAGCTTGTACACGTCGACCTACTTCATCGCGTCGAGCTTGGCCTTGACCTGGCCATAGACCGGCTGCAGCTCGGGGTGCGAGCCCAGGAACTTGGTCAAGGTGGACTGCTTGCAGGCCTGGCGGAAGGCCTTGCGCTCTTCTTCGGTGAGCTCGACCACCTGCTTGCCCTGCGACTTCATGGTCTCGAGCAGCTCGCCTTCGAGCTTGCGCACCCCGGCGCGGCCCCGCACGCTCTCGGCCTTGGCGTCCTTGAGCAGGATGGCCTGCAGGTCGGGCGGCATCTTGTCCACGTAGGACTTGGTGTAGACGACCGCGGCCGGCTGGTAGATGTGGCGGCTCAGCGTGTAGAACTTGACCGGCTCCATCCAACCCGCGGCCATCGAGAACAGCGGGGTGTTGTCAAAGCCATCGACGATGCCCGTGTTCAGCGCAGGCAGCACCTCAGAGATGGGCTTGGTGACCGCCTTGACGCCCAGCGCGCTGTACATGTCCATGTGGGTCGCCGACTCTTGGGCGCGCATTTTGAGCTTGGCGAGCTCGGCCGGGCTGCGGATCGGGCCGGTCTTGGTCGCGAAGTTCCGCCAGCCGTTCTCGGCCCAGGCATAGAGCTTGATGTTCTTGGTCGCCAGCGCCTTGCTCACCGGCTCGTACAGCACGTCGTCGAGCACGGCGTCGGCCTGGGCGGTGTTCTTGAACAGGTAGGGCAGCTCGGGCAGCTCGAGCAGCGGCAGCTTGAGGGCGGTGCCCATCGCGCCGGTCGAGAAGCCGCCGCCCTGCAGGCGCTCGCCGCGGGCGGTGTCTTGGGCCATCTCGATCTCGCTGCCGAGGGAGCTGCCGAGGAAGAGCTTGATCTTGACCCGCTGGGCCGACTCGGTCTCGATCCGCTTCTTGATCGACGCGAGCTGGGTCGACCAGGGCGTACCCGCCGGCGCGGCGGTGCCGAAGTTCATCACAAAGGTCGCCTCGGCCTGAGAGCTGGAGATCGGCGCGAGCGAGAGGGCGGCGACCAGCGCGGCGGCGAGGCCGATGAGCTTGTTCTTCATCAGGGGGACTCCTCAGCAAGAGGGAGCGGTGGGGGCGCCCGGTGGGGCAGCGCGGGGACCCCGCAGCGGCGCAGGATCAGCCCTCGGCGACGCTGCAGGGCTACTCGACGAAGCGGTCGTCGGCCTGGGCCAGCAGCGCCTTGGCCTGCTCGATGGCGGCGACGTTCTCGGCGCGGCAGTTGGGGTCTTCACCGGGGCTGGCGGCGATGACCTCTTCGAGCATCTTGCGGTACAGCGCCTTGTCTTGCTTCGCGACGGCGAGCGCGTCGGCGACCAGCACCTTGGTGGGCAGGTAGTTGGGCGAGCCGGCCAGGGAGCGGTCGAAGTGCTCCTTGGACTTGTTGACATCCTGCCCCTTGAAGCTGGGGATCAGCGAGAAGTAGGCACCCCAGTAGCGGTCGGGGGCGTGGTAGAAGTACTCGGGGGTCAGCTCGCTGACCCGCTTCATGTAGGCCTCGACCGTGCCGATGTGCTTGAGCGTGGTGCCCAGGCCCTGCATCTTGGCCCACTTGCCCAGCGCGGTCGAGGTCCAATACAAACAGGGGGCGTCCGCCGCGGTGAGCACGCGGACCGCGGTCGCCTCGGTCTCGTCGCCCTTCTCGAGCAGCTTCACGAACTCGGTGTTCCCCGCGATGCACTGCTTGCCGAAGCTGATGCTCTTGTCCCAGGCCGCGAGGCGCTCATCCTCGGTCACGAAGGTGTCGCCGTAGAAGTACCAGCCGCGGGCCAGCATCGCGGCCACCTCGCGGTAGGTCGGCTGGGCGGCGAGCAGCGACTCGTACTTGGCCAGGGCCCCCTTGAGCTTCTCGCCGTCGCCACGCTCAGCCCAGAGGGCGTCGGCCTCGGCCTTGAGCGCCTCGGCGCTGCTCGGATCGACCGCGGCCGCCGGCACGGCGACCTCGTAGACGCCCTTCTGCTGCTTTCCGCAGGCGGTGAGGCCGAGGACGAGGAGGGCGAGGGAGGCGAAGCTGCGCGGCGACATGGGGACTCCGTCAAAAGGGAGGGTACGGGGCGGAGGAGGACGGGGAGCGGCCGGGCCGGCGCGGCGGGCGTGTCCCAGACCGCGGACCGGCCGGAGCGCGGTCCCGGCGCATCGCGCGGGCCAGCCGGGAGAGGCCGGGGGACGCGGGCGCGCGGATCGGGGCGCCCGGCGGTGGGTCACGCCGTTCTGGCACGTCGCGACCGTGTTGGGAAGCCCCGCTCGGTCATACCCGGCCCACGAGGCCAGAGCACGTCGGGAGTGCACCGTGGAGCCTCCCGGCCCGGGCGCGCGCGCCGCGGAGCGCGCCGCCCGGTCGGCGACCGTCGCCTGGACGACACCCGCCTCCCCTTGCGGGCCCGTCAAGGCCGGCGCTAAAGCGTGCACGGCGCAGCGCCAGCGCCGGGCCAGGTCCACCGACCCGGGCAGGGGTCGGGGCGGAGCCTGGGGCGCCGCCGCCTGGAGGCCCCATGCTCACCGACGCCCTTCCGCTGGCCCTCACCTTCGACGACGTGCTGCTGCTCCCCGCGCACTCCACGGTGCTGCCGGGGGAGGTCGACGTCGCGACGACGCTGAGCCCGGGGCTCCGCCTGCGCCTGCCGCTGCTCTCGTCGGCCATGGACACCGTGACCGAGGCTGAGATGGCCATCGCGATGGCCCGCGAAGGCGGCCTCGGCGTCATTCACAAGAACCTGAGCCCGCAGCAGCAGGCGGCCGAGGTGGCCCGGGTCAAGAAGGCGATGACCGGCGTCATCGGCGACCCGGTGACCCTGGCCCCGGCCCAGAGCCTGCGCGAGGCCCGGCGCCTGATGCGCACCCACGGCATCTCGGGGCTGCCGGTCGTCCAAGATGGCCGCGTGGTCGGCATGTTGACCGACCGCGACCTGCGCTTTGAGCGCGACAGCGAGCGCCAAGTGCGCGAGGTCATGACCCAGGCCGAGGCGCTGGTCAGCTGCCGGCCGGGCACCGACCTCGAGCAGGCCAAGGACCTGCTCGCGGCCCACAAGATCGAGAAGCTTCTGGTGGTCGACGCAGAAGGGCAGCTCCGCGGGCTCATCACCTTCAAAGACCTGCTCGCCGCCCAGCGCCACCCCGCGGCGACCCGGGGCGCCGACGGCCGCCTGAAGGTCGGCGCGGCGGTCAGCACGGGCGCCGACCGGCTCCCCCGCAGCGAGCTGCTGGTCGAGGCCGGGGTCGACGTGCTGGTGGTCGACACCGCCCACGGGCACAGCCAAGGCGTGCTCGACGCCGCGCGCGACCTCCGCCGGCGCTTCCCCCAGGTGGTGCTGGTGGTCGGCAACGTCGCGACCGCCGACGCGACCCGCGCCTGCCTCGACGTCGGCGCCGACATCGTCAAGGTCGGCATCGGCCCGGGCAGCATCTGCACCACCCGCATCGTGGCCGGGGTCGGCGTGCCCCAGCTCACCGCGGTGGCCGAGGCCGCCCGGGTGGCCCACGCGGCCGGCAAGACCATCATCGCCGACGGCGGCATCAAGTACAGCGGCGACGTCGCCAAGGCCGTCGCTGCCGGCGCCGACGCGGTGATGGTCGGCTCGCTGTTCGCCGGCACCGACGAGGCGCCCGGCGAGATGGTGCTGTACCAAGGCCGCACCTACAAGGCCTACCGGGGCATGGGCTCGGTCGAGGCGATGCGCCAGGGCTCGGCCGAGCGCTACTTCCAAGAGGGCGGGGACAGCGAGGGCTCGTCGCGGAAGCTCGTGCCTGAGGGTATTGTCGGGCGGGTCCCGGCGCGCGGGCCGATCGCCGACACCGTCTACCAGCTGGTCGGCGGGCTCAAGGCGGCCATGGGCTACACCGGCTGCGCCGACATCCCGGCGATGCAGCGGGACGCGCGGTTCACCCGCATCACCAGCGCCGGCCTCAAAGAGAGCCACGTCCACGACGTGATCATCACCAAAGAGAGCCCGAACTACCGGATGGACTGAGGCCGGCAGCGGCGGAGCTGCAGAGCAGCGGGGCGCCGGGCAGGAGAGGCCCGCCCCGCCGCCCGCGGGCGCGACCAGCCGCGCGCCGGCGTGCATGCCTTCGCTTCGCGACCAAAAACAAAGAACGCCCAAGGTAACCCCTGGGCGTTCTTGCAAGAGTGCGCGAAGGGGGACTCGAACCCCCACGAGTTGCCTCACTAGGCCCTCAACCTAGCGCGTCTACCAATTCCGCCATTCGCGCGCGGCACACCCGACATGTATGCTGTTGCGTCTCTGGCGTCCAGGGCCGGCGCGCATGTTTTTGGGTCCCAGCCGTGAACTCCCCTTCTTCATGGCCTTTCGCCACGGCCCCCCGCACACGGGGCCCGGACGCGCGGACGCAGCTGCTCCGGCCGGGGCGGCGGAGACGCCAGAGACGCCAAACACGACGGAGGCGCCAGACACGGCGCCCCAGAGCGGAGCGGGGTCATGCGCCCGCGGGGGCGTGGCCTCACCCCGAAGGGAGGCAGCCCCACGCGAAAACGCGGACCCCGGCAGGGGGCCCGCGCACAGATCAACGTCGGCGACGTCGCTTTAGGGGGTCGGGGGCGTGGATGGCGCGGGCGCAGCGCCGCTTGCGGCGGGCGCAGGCGCGCCTGGCGCAGGGGCGGCGGCATCGGGCGCCGGAGCCCCGGTGGAGGCGGGCGCTCCCGCAGCGGCAGGGGCCGCCGGCTCGGCGACCGGCGCGGCGGCATCGGGGGTGACCGGCGCCGGCGCGACCGGGGCCGCCTCTGCGGGGGCGGTCGCCGAGGGCGCGACCGCTGCGGCCTGCTCTTCTTGAAGGCGCTTCAGCGCGTCGTTCACGTCGCTGCCCGACTGCATGCGGTCGGTGCTGTACCAGGCCAGCCCGATGCTCGTGACCATGAACATGGCCGCGACCACCGAGGTGCCCTTGGTGAGCAGGTTGCCCTGGCCCCGCGGCGCGTACATCTGGTTGCCGCCGCCGCCGCCGAGCACGGACGCGCCCTCTTTGCCCGGCTGCAGCAGGATGATGCCCACCAGCGCGAAGCAGAGCATCACGTGCAGGATGGTGATGAAGAACTGCATGGGGTCCTCTAGGGGGCGGTCGCGGGGCGGCCACCGGCGGCCCGGATGATGGCGAAGAAGTCGTCGGCGTCGAGGCTCGCGCCGCCGACCAGCGCGCCGTCGATGTCGGGCTGGCTGAGCAGCGCGGCGGCGTTGGCGGGCTTGACGCTGCCGCCGTATTGGATCCGCAGGCTGGCGCCCACAAAGGCCGGGTACTGGGCGCCGAGCCACCCGCGGATGGTCGCGTGCAGCTCTTGGGCCTGGGCGGGGCTGGCCGAGCGGCCGGTGCCGATGGCCCAGACCGGCTCGTAGGCGATGGTCAGGCTCGGCAGCTGATCGGCGGGCACGCCGCGCAGCCCGGCCTCGAGCTGGCGGGTGACCACGGCGCGCTCTTGCCCGGCGTCGCGCTCGGCCAGGGTCTCGCCGACGCACAGGATGGGCAGCAGGCCCGCGCGCAGGGCCGCGAGGACCTTCTGGTTCACCAGCGCGTCATCTTCGCCAAAGAGGCTGCGGCGCTCGCTGTGGCCGACGATGACGTAGGCACAGCCCGCCTGCTTGAGCATCTCGCCGCTGACCGCGCCGGTGAAGGCGCCCTCGGCGGCGGGGTGCAGGTCTTGCGCGGCGAGGTGCACGCCGCTGTGCTTGAGGCGCGCCCCGACCGCGGCCAGCGAGACGAAGGGCGGCGCGACGGCGACGTCGACCGCGCCCACGTCGACCAGCGCGCGGCGCAGCGCCATGGCCAAGGTGTCGGCCTCGGCCGGCCCCTTGTACATCTTCCAGTTGCCCGCGATGAAGGGGCGCCTCGCCATGGGGACCTCCAGAGGGCCGAAGCCCCCGTGCTCAGCGCTTGTTGCGCAGCGCCTTGAGGCCCGGCAGGTCGCCGTCCTCGATGTACTCGATCGAGGCGCCGCCGCCGGTGCTCACGTGGTCGACCTCGGCCGCGACGCCCATCTGGGTGACCGCCGCCGCGCTGTCGCCGCCGCCGACGACGGTGTAGCCCGGAGCCTTGGCCACCGCCTGGGCGACCGCGAGCGTGCCCGCGGCGAAGGGCGCGACCTCAAAGACGCCCATCGGGCCGTTCCAAAACACCGTCTGGGCGCCCGCAATGACCTCGGCGTACTTCGCGGCGGTCACCGGACCGATGTCGAGGCCCATCAGGCCATCGGGGATGGCGGTCACCACCTGGACCTCGGCGTCGGCGCTCAGCGTGGCGGCCACGACGTGGTCCTCGGGCAGCAGCACCTGGGTGCCCCGCTCGGCGCAGCGCTCGAGGATGCGCTTGGCGAGCAGGCGCTTGTCCTCTTCGACCCGGCTCGCGCCGACCGGCTTGTCGAGCGCGCGCAGGAAGGTGTAGGCCATCGCGCCGCCGATGAGCAGCGTGTCGCAGCGCCGGGCGAGGCTCTCGAGCACGGCGATCTTGTCCGAGACCTTGGCCCCGCCGAGCACGGCGACCACCGGCCGCTTCGGGCTGTCGAGCACGCGCCCGAGGGCCTCGAGCTCTCTCTCGACCAGCAGGCCGCAGGCGACCCGCTCCATCAGCGGCACGATCGCGTCGATGCTGGCGTCCTTGCGGTGCATGCAGCCGAACGCATCGTTGACGTAGACCCGCGCGAGCCGGGCGAGGCTGGCCGCAAAACCGGCGTCGTTGGTCTGCTCACCGGGGTCAAAGCGCAGGTTCTCGAGCAGCATCACGCCGCCCGCCGGCAGGTCGCGGGCGAGCTGCTCGACGCCGTCGCCGGTCAGCTCGGGCGAGAAGATGACCTCGCCTTCGAGCAGGGTGGCGAGGCGCTCGCCGGCGCCGACCAGCGAGAACTTCTCGACGCGCTGCCCGTCGGGCCGGCCGAGGTGGCTGCAGAGGATGACCTTGCAGCGGCGGCCGGTCAGGTAGCGGATGGTCGGCAGGGCCGCGCGGATGCGGGTGTCGTCGGTGACGTTGCCCTGCTTGTCGAGGGGGACGTTGAAGTCGACGCGCAGCAGGACGGCTTCGCCGGAGAGCTCGAGGCCGGCGAGGGTGGGGACGCTGATCACGCGACCTCCATCCCGCCGAGGCGGATTGCAAGGTCGATCATGCGGTTCGAGAACCCCCACTCGTTGTCGTACCAGGCCAGCACCTTGCCGGTGTGGCTGCCCATCGCCTGGGTCAGGGCCAGGTCGACGGTCGAGCTGTGGGCGTCGCCGATGAGGTCCGAGCTGACCAAGGGCAGGTCGCTGGCGGCGAGGATGCCCTTCATCGGGCCGTTCGCCGCGGCGATCAGCGCGTCGTTGATGGCCGCCACGCTGAGCGGACGCGTCGACTGGAAGACCAGGTCGACCAGCGAGACGTTGGCGGTCGGCACGCGGATGGCGAGGCCGTTGAGCTTGCCGTTGAGCTGCGGCAGCACCAGCCCGACCGCCGAGGCGGCGCCCGTCGAGGTCGGCACCATGTTGACCGCCGCGGCGCGGGACCGGCGCATGTCGTCGTGCGGCGCGTCCAGCAGGCGCTGATCCATCGTGTAGCTGTGGATGGTGGTCATCAGGCCGCTCTCGATGCCGAAGGCGTCGTCGAGCACCTTGGCGAAGGGCGCGAGGCAGTTGGTGGTGCAGCTCGCGTTCGAGACCACCCGGTGCTCGGGCCGCAGGCCGGCGTCGTTGACGCCCATCACCACGGTGTAGTCCTCGTCCTTGGCCGGGGCGCTGATGATGACCCGCTTGGCGCCGGCGTGGAGGTGCACGGCGGCCTGGCTGCGCTTGCGGAAGATGCCGGTGCACTCCATCACCACGTCGACCCCCTCAGCCGCCCAGGGCAGCTTGCTCGGGTCCTTCTCGGCGGTGACCGGGATGAGGCGCCCGCCGACCGAGATGCCGCCGTCGACCGCCTTGACCTCGGGCGCGAAGCGGCCGTGGACCGAGTCGAACTTGAGCAGGTGGGCCAGCATGTCGGGGCTGGTCAGGTCGTTGATGTGCACGAACTCGATCTCGGGGTTGCCCCAAGCCGCACGAAGCACGCAGCGGCCGATGCGGCCGAAACCATTGAGAGCGACGCGAACGGCCATCTTTTCACCTCGAGGTCGTGGAGGGTCGGCGCGCAGGGCGCGCGGGGCCCACAAAAGCGGGCGCGGCCTAACCCCGACGCGCCCCCGCCGCCCCTCCTGGCGGGCGACGCGCCGACAACCGAGGAGGCGCGGGATAGCGGCCGCCCATGTCGCTGCTCGTCGCCAACATCCCCTGGCCCGGCCCCGCGGGGGACCCCGCCCCCGCCATCCGGGCCCGCCTTCAGCTCCCGCCAGGCGCGGCGCTGCACCACGAGCTGGTGAAGCGCTCGGTGGACGGCCGCCGCCGGCCGCCGCAGTGGCTCGCGAACTACCGCGTCGAGCTCGAAGCGACCGCGCTCGAAGACCAGATCTTGCGCGCGCCGCCCCACGGCGTGCGCGCCTACAACGACCGCGACCATCAGCGTTTTGACCGCGAAGATCAGCCGGCCGACGCCGGCGCGAGCCCCGCGCGCTGGCCCGCCGGCCTGCGCCCCTTGGTCGTCGGCGCCGGCCCCGCCGGGCTGTTCGCCGCGCTGCGCTTCGGCGAAGCGGGCGCCCCCGCGGTGCTGCTCGAGCGCGGCGGCCCGGTCGAAGAGCGCCACCACGCCGTCCGCAAGTTCTGGCGCCACGCCGAGCTCGATCTCGACACCAACGTCGTCTTCGGTGAGGGCGGCGCGGGCGCCTTCTCGGACGGAAAGATCTACACCCGCCGGCGCGACGGCGAGCTGGGGTGGATCTTCCGGCGCCTCGTCGACTTTGGCGCCGACCCCGAGATCCTCGAAGAAGGCTGGGCCCACCTCGGCACCGACCGCATCCGGGCCATCCTGCCCCGCATGCGGGCGCGGATCATCGAGCTGGGCGTCGAGGTGCGCTTCCACGCGGCCGTCGAGGGCCTGCTGGTCGAGGGCGGGCGCTGCGTGGGCCTGCGCCTCACCGGCGGCGAAGAGCTGCGGGGCGGCCCGGTCATCATGGCGACCGGCCACAGCGCGCGGGACGTCTGGGCGGCGATGCTCGAGGCGGGCGCGGCGGCCGAGCAGCGGCCCATCCACATCGGGGCGCGCATCGAGCACCCGCAGCAGATCATCGATCAGGCGCGCTACGGCACCGCGCGGGGTGAGCTGCCCCCGGCGTCGTACCGCCTGACCTCGCACCCGCGCGCGGGGCGCGGCGAAGAGCCGGCCCGCGCGGCCCACACCTTCTGCATGTGCCCCGGCGGCACGGTGGTCGGCGCCACCAACGAGCCAGGCCGCGTCGTGGTCAACGGCATGAGCTACAGCAAGCGCCAGGCGTGGTGGGCCAACAGCGCGGTGATCGTCGAGGTCCGGCCCGAGGACTACCCGGGCACCGACCCGCTGGCCGGGGCCCGCTACCAGGACGCCATCGAGCAGCGCGCGTTCGCGGCCGGCGGCGGCGGGTTCCGCGCGCCGGGGCAGCGGGTGGCCGACCTGCTCGCCGGCAAGGCCAGCGCCGAGCTCCCACGCACCTCGTACACGCTCGGCGTGACCCCGACCGACCTGCGCGAGGTGCTGCCGCCGCCCTTGGTCGCCGGACTGGTGGCGGCCATCCGCCACTTCGACCGGCAGATCCCCGGCTTCGCGGGAGAGGAGGGCGTGCTCATCGCGCCCGAGACCCGCACCACCGCCCCGCTGCGCTTCGCGCGGGGCGAGGACCTGGAGTCCCCCACCCTGCCCGGGCTGATGCCGGTCGGGGAGGGTGCGGGCTACGCCGGGGGCATCGTGAGCGCGGCGCTGGACGGTGATCGCGCCGCGCGCTCGGTCATCGAGCGGGCCAGCGCGCTCGCCGCGCGAGACCGGGCCCCGACCGCGTGACCGCCCGGTCCGCCTACCGGAACTCGGTGTCTACGCCGTCCTTGTCGATGGTCATCTTGACCCGCACGCTGGCGCCGGCGTCGCGGCCCGCGCAGTCGGTCTTCGCGATGGTCCACTCGACGCTGGCGCTCCTGTCCGTGTCGGCGGCGTCCATCTTCCAGGTGCCGGTCTCGGTGCAGTCCATGCGCTCGCCGTCCATCTCGACGAAGCCCTTGGCGAGGAACACATTGCCAGCGCCGAAGCTGGCCTCGGTGTACTTGAACTCGGCGCCGCCGTCCGAGGGGCGGAAGTCCTTGAGCGTCGCGGTGAGCAGCTTCGCCAGGAACTTCTGGCTGTTGGCGTCCGACGGTGCCGCGGTGGCCGGGCCGGTCTCGACCGGGGCCGCGGGAGCGGGGGCGTCCTTCTTCTTGCCCGCCGCGGCGGTGGCGGGGATGAGCAGGGCGCAGAGCGCGGAGATGACGAGGGGGCGGGCCTTCATGTGCTCCTCCGGGCCCCGCTGCGGTCTCGCGGGGCGTCGATTGCAGGCGATGGGCGTCGGGCGGCCCCAGCAGAGCGCCCGCCCGACGGGCTGCGCCCGAGCCTACCACCCGCGGGGGCGGACCCTGGCCGCGCCGGTGCAGAAGCCCGGCAGCGGACCCGCGCACTCCGCGCCCGGCCTCCGCGGAAGGGGGGCGCCGTGACGGCGCGCGGCCCGTGGCGCCTGCTCCTCCACGCCCTCGCCGCCGCGGGGGTCTTGGGGCCAGCGCTGGCCGCAGGGCCGGGCGCCGCGCCGGGCCGCCCGCGGACTGACGTCGAAGATGGCCTCTGGGGCGCCCTTCACCTCCGCGAGGCCATCGTGGGCGGCGCGCCCCTCTGGCGGGCGCCGGGCCTCAACCACCCCGACGGGGGCGTCGTCTTGGTCGCCGACCCGCTGGGCGCGGCCCTCGTGGCCGCGGTCAGCCCGTTGCTGGGGCTGGGCGGCGCGGCCAGCGCGCTGGTGGGCCTTCAGCTCACGCTGGCCGGCTGGCTGGTGCACCGGTTCTCGGTGGAGCGGGCGGCGGCGGCGGGCCGCCGGGGCGCGGGCGTCGAGGCGGCGGGCCTCGCGGCGGGCCTCTCGTACATGACGTGCGGGACGCTGTTGTCGGTCGTCCACAACGGCAGCAGCGAGGGGCTGGGCGCGGGCGCCGTCGCGCTCGCCGCCTGGATGGGCTGGCGCGCCGCCCGCCGCGGTCAGCTGCGGGACGCCGCCGGCTGCGCCCTCGCCGTCGGCTGGGGGGCCTTGCACGGCCCCTACATCGGCGCGCTGGCGCTGGGCTTCGCGCTCTGCATGGCGCTGCGCGGGCCCGCTCCCGCCGGGCTGCGGGCCGGGGCGCTCGGCCTCGGCCTCGCCTTGGCCCTGCCTTGGGCCGCGGCACAGCAGGCGGCCGCCGCGCACCCCGAGGCCCTGCTGCACATCAAAGGCGCGCCGCAGCTCCACGCCATGCGCCGCAGCACCGGCCCGGCCGATCCCCGGTCCTTCTTCCTGCCCCTCGACGCCCGTGCGCCCGACATCGCCCGCCTCGGCCGCGGCGGCGAGGCGTTCCTGCACTGCGGGTATCTTGGCTGGATCACCATGCTGGGCGCCGTTCTCGCGCCACGGCTCCCGGGAGACCGGCGGCTGCTGCTGGCGGGGCTCGGCGCCGGCCTGCTGGCGCTCGGGCCCACCCTGCTCGTCGACGGGCGCCCGCTGCTCGTCGGCGGGCGGGCGCTCCCCCTCCCCTTCGCGGCGGTCGAGCGCGCCCCGGGCTTCTCGTCCCTGTCCTTGCTCTGGAGGCTCGGGCTCGGCCTGAGCCTGACCCTGGCGCTGCGCCTCGGCGCGGCGCGCCCCCGCGGCTGGCTGCGGCTGGCCCTGCCGGCCCTCGTGCTCCTCGAGGCCGGGGCCCTGAGCCCGGCCGGACGGGCGCAGCGGGCGGTGCCGGTCGAAGCGCCCGCCGCGATCCGCGCGCTGGCCGCCGCCCCGCCCGGCGCGGTCCTCCACCACCCGGCGGCGGCGGTCACGCCCTTCCTCCTGCACCAGGCCCAGCACGGCCACCCGGTCGCCGCCACGGTGAACATCGCCGCGAACCCGGCCGCCGAGGCCCTGTGGCGCGAGATCGAAGCGGCAGCGGTCCGCACCGAGGCCGCTCGCTGCGCCCCCCTCCGCGCCCGCGCCCAGGCGCTCGGCCTCCGCTACATCGTCGAGGTGGACGTCCCTGAGGCCGCTCCCGATCCCCGAGGCCCCGCGCTCCAGGCCGCCTTGGGCTGCGCCGCACCGGTGGGCCCGCCCCGCGGGCCAGGGCCCCGGGCCTGGGCCCTGTGGTAGCCTCCGCCCCCATGCCGCCGCTGCCCGCCGTCTTGCTGCCCGCCCGAGGCCCCGTCGAGGGGCTCAGCGGGCCGATCGACGCGCTGCCCCTGGCCGAGGGCACGGTCGGCGCCCACCGCGCGGCCGCCCTGCGCGCGATCGGCGCCGTGGTGGTGGATCCGGCCCAGCTGGCCCCGGGCGAGCGCCGCCTCGTGCTGCGCGAGGACGCGGTGGTCACCGCCGCGGCCCTCCAGGCGCTGCTGGCGATCGGCGCGCCGGGCGACCACAGCCTGCGGGTCGGCGGGGCGGTCGAGCGGCTCTGCGCGCGGGTGCGCTTTGGCGATGACAGCCCCGTGGTGGGCATCCTCAGCGACGGGGCAGGCGACGCAAACGCGCGCCTCGCCGCGGCGCCCACGCACGAGGTGCCGCCCGGCGGGCGGGTCGTGCCCTTCCCGCTCGCGCCCGGGCAGTTCGCGGACGCCGAGA
Source organism: Pseudomonadota bacterium (assembly GCA_046051725.1). Taxonomy (GTDB): domain Bacteria; phylum Myxococcota_A; class UBA796; order UBA796; family UBA2385; genus JAEUKK01. The sequence continues at coordinate 22,818 of JBJONS010000140.1, forward strand.
TTGAGCTCCCGGTCAGTGATCTGCTCGCAGCTCCCCTCACCCACTGGCTGCAGCTCTTGTGGTGGAACCTCCTCCGCCTGACGCCCACCCTCCTCCGGGCGCTCAGCAGCCTCAACCCGTGGATCGCCCTGCCCCGGGTCTGCGGCGCGGCGTGGCGCGCGGGCAGCCTGCGGCCGATAGCGGTCGCGGCCCAGGTCCGGCGGCTGGACCAGGGCGCCGAGGTCCACCCCAGCGCGGTGGTCGAGGCGAGCTGGCTCGGACCCGGCGCGAAGGTCGGCGCCGGCGCGATCGTGCGCGGCTGCGTGCTCGGGGCCGGCGCCCAGGTCGAGGAGCACGGCCTGGTCGAGGGCTCGGTCCTCGCCCCCGGCGCGCGGGTGCAGCGCAAGGCGATGGTGAAGTTCAGCCTGCTGCGCGCGGGCGCGATGGCCGGCGGCTACATGCAGCTCGGGGTCTTGGACGAGAACGCTGCCTTCAAGCTCACCTCTGCCCTGATGGACCAGAGCTTCGGGGCGCCGGTCGAGGTGCGGGTCGGCGGCCGCCGCTGCGCCGCGCCCTACGGGCTCGCCGGGGTCTGCCTGGGGGCCGGCTCGGTGATCGGCGCGGGCGTGATGGTGGCGCCCGGGCGCATCGTGCCGCCCGGCCTGCAGATCATGCCGAGCCCGACCAGCGTGCTGCGGCGGATCCCCAGCGAGCTGCGGGGACGGGTCGTCATCATGGACGGCGGCCTCGCGCCGGCCGTCCCGGGGAGCGGCGCGTGATCATCTGGGGACAGCCGGTGCTCAACCTCCTGCTGATGGGCGGCTACCTCAGCTTGATGAGCCTCATGTGGCTCGGGCTGTGGTGGGGCGTCCCGCGCTGGGCTGCGGGGTGGCGGCTGGCCCGCCCGGGGGGTCCGCCGCCCGCCAGCGGGCCCCGGGTCAGCCTGTGTGTGCCGGCGCGCGACGAGGCGCTCAACATCGGGCCCTGCGTGCGCGCGGCGCTGGCCAGCCGGTGGGCGGAGCTCGAGTTGGTCATCGTGGATGACCGGTCGACCGACGGGACCGGCGCCGCGGCGCTGGCGGCGGCGGAGGGCGATCCGCGCCTCCGCGTGGTCCAGGGCACCGAGCGGCCGGCGGGCTGGGCGGGCAAGGCCTGGGCCTGCGCGCGGGCCGCCGGCGAGGCGCAGGGCGACTGGCTGCTGTTCATCGACGCCGATGTGCGGATTGATCCGGACGCGGTGCACGCGCTGGTCGACCAGGCCGAGCGGGACGGCCTCGACCTGCTCTCGGTCTTTGGGCGCTGGCGCCTCGACAGCTTCTGGGAGCGGGCGCTGATCCCCACCGTCGGGTGGTTCATCCGGGGCGCGGTGGACCTCGACCGGGTGAACGCGCCGCAAGAGCCGACGGCCTTCGCCAACGGACAGATGATCCTCGCGCGCCGGTCGGCCTACGAGGCGGTGGGCGGCCACGGGGCGATCCGCGCCGAGATCCTCGACGACGTGCGCCTCGCCGAGCTGATGAAGCGCCGCGGGCGCCGGGCGGGCATGCGGGCGGCGCCGTGGGCCTTCGAGGTGCGGCTGTACCGGAGCCTCGGCGAGATCATCAACGGCTACACCAAGAACCTGTACGAGGGCATGGGCAGGCGCGCGGTGATCGGCATCGGGGCCGTTCTTTTCGTGATGGTCGGCACGCTGTTCCCCTACGCGCTGGCGCTCGGGGGCGCCTTCGCCCGCGTGGTGCTGGGGTGGGGCGCGCCCGCCTGGGGCTGGATCGCCTGGGCGACGCTCATCTGCGTCGTGCAGGTCGCGTTCCGGGCGCGCATCGAGCGCTTCGACGGCCGCTCGCCGCGGATCGCCTGGGTGCACCCCGTGGCGAACCTGCTGCTGGTCTGGATCCTGTTGCGGTCGGTCTTTGGCGTCCGCGTCCAGTGGAAGGGCCGCGAGTTCGTCGACGGCAAGGCGAGCTGAACCACCGCGAGAGCGCTGCGCAGGCCGTTCACTCCGCCGGCTGGGGAACCGTGAGCGGCTTGGACTCGAGCGCCCGCAGCGCGCGGCAGCCGGCCAGCGGCAGCGGCAGCTCTGGCGCGCAGCCCTCGCCGAGCACGACCACCGCGCGCACGGTGTCGCCTGGCGCCAAGCGGACCGGCGCGGCGATCCGCATGCCGTCCGCGGGCACACGGGTGGTCGGCGTGGGCGCGCCACAGCCCGGCTGCGGGATCGAGAGGAAGCGGCCCGCGGTGGCGTCAAAACGTTGCCAGTCCACCGCCCGACAGCCGGGCAGGCTCAGGCCGCCCGCGCCGCGCAGCTCGACCGAGACCGCCGCGGGATCAAGCAACAGGACCGCCTCGGCGTCGGCCGCGGCTGCGGGCCCACTCAAGCCGAGGCTGAAGCTGAGGCCACAGATGAGGAGGCGAGCGGGGCGCAGCAGGCGGGTCATCGGGGCTCCACGATCCACCGCCACGTCTATCGCGCGCGGCGCGCGGCCGGGGCGCGCCGCCCCATCGAGCGTTCTCAGCGGCGCAGCACCGGCGGATCGAGCATCGCGTTTTTGCGATCTTGCCCCTTCATTCCAATCAATCCACGGCCCCACCACAGAGGGCGCGCGACCCTGCCCCTGGAGGAGCGCCCTGCGTTATAGTCCGCCGACCCTTACGCACCCGCCGTCCGCGGGGGCGCGAGGGGCCGCGGCGTGGCACCCTCGCGAGCGCTTCGCCGACCCCGACCGCCCAGCCGGGACGCGGCGTGCGCTACACTCCGCGCGCCGATTGCGCCCCGAATCCAGTGCCGCGGCTGACCCCGCGCTGCTCCCCAGCTCAGCATCCCCTCGGCCCCGCGACCCGGAGCCCCAGGAGAACACCCCTGATGCGCGCCCCTCTCCAGCTCCTGGCCCCCTTGCTGGCCATCGTCGGGTTGGCCACGGCATCCCCCGCCGCGGAGGCGGGAGCCAAACCCGCGACCGACGCGATGGATGAGCTCAACAACGGCCGGCCGAAGTACAACGTCGTCCAGAACCGGTTCTTCCTGAAGGAGAACCGCATCGAGCTCTCGCCGGTCGTTGGCTACGTGCCGAACAACCCCTTCGCCAAGCGCTACGTCGGCGGGCTGCTCGGGGCGTACCACTTCAGCGAGACCCTCGCGGCCGAGGCCGCGTTCATGTACTCGCCTGACCTGGGCACCGGCGACCTCAAAGGGCTGACCACCACGCTGGTGAGCATCGCCCACGAGGGCACCGACCAGGGCTTCCAGCAGCCGATCGAGAAGATGATCCTCGGGGCCACCTTCGCGGCCCGCTGGGCGCCGGTCTACGGCAAGATCAACCTGCTGGGCGAGCGGGTGCTCAACTTCGACCTGTACGGCGTGGCGGGCCTCGGCCTGCTCTCGATCAACGAGTACTACGCCACCTACACCGAAGAGGGCGGGGTCCCCTCGGCTTCGCTGGGCACGGCGATCAAGAAGAACAAGGTGCCGGTGAACCTCGGGCTGGGCATGGACTTCTTCGTGAGCAGCAGCGTGGCCGTCAAGATCGACGCGCGCAGCTACCTCTACCTCGACAAGAAGCCCCAGTACGATCCCGACGTCGCGGTTGAGGAATCGCGCCTCTACAACAACTTCATCGCGTCGGCAGGTGTGAGCGTCTTCTTCCCGAAGATGAAGCCCCGCCAGTACGACTTCTGAGCCCGGCTCCGCGAGGATCACAACATGCGTATGATCAACACACTCGTAGGGATCGGGGCGTTCAGCGCGGCGTGCAGCCTCGGCGTCGCGCGCGCGCAAGACGCGGCCGCGACGGACGCAGCGACCGTCGCGCCGGCGCCGGCCGCTGAGGCCGGTCTCGCCAACGACGGCCTCGCCGACGAGCTGGACGACGTGCTCAAGGGCCCTGACCCGGGCAGCGAGTCCACCGACTCCGAGCAGACCGTCGACGAAGAGCCCGCCGCCACCCCGGCGCCCATCGCGCTCGACGAGGACGGCAAGCGCAAGAAGACGGTCATCAAGACCCTGGCCCGGAAGAACTTCCTCAAGCTGGGCCGCTTCGAGGCGTCGCCGCACGCCGCCTTCGTCGCCAACGACCCCTTCCTCAACCGCTACATCGTCGGCACGGGCTTCGGCTACCACATCACCGAGGTGTTCGCGGTCGAGACCTCGATCGACTTCGCGCCCGACCTCGGCGAAGGCGACTGGAAGCCGCTGACCACGCAGCTGGTCACCGAGAACAACGTCTCGCCCGACATCTCGAAGCTGACGCTCTTCGGCGCGGCCACCTTCCAGTACTCGCCGATCTACGGCAAGGTCGCGGTGGTGGGTCGCAACATCGTCAACTTTGACGTGTACGGCGCCTTCGGCATGGGGTTCACCCGCACGACCGACGACCTCACCGCTCTCGGCGCCGAGGACGACCCGCGGGCCCAGATCACCCAGTTCCAGACCCACCCGACCACCAACTTTGGCGGCGGCCTCCGCATCATCTTCGGTGAGAGCATCGCTGCGCGCGTCGAGGCCCGCTCGTTGGTCTACATCGAGACGGTGAACGCCACGACCCTGGAGATGAAGAACAACCTCATCCTCCAAGGCGCGGTCTCCTTCTTCTTCCCGAACATGAAGTGACCCGGCCGCGCCCCGCGAGCGCCGGCCCCGCGTCTGCTCTGGAGCACCGCATGACCTCCGACCGACTCCACAAGGCCTCCCCCGTGCTGCTGGGCGGGCTGTCTTCGCTCGCGCTGCTGTGGGCCCCCCAAGCGCGGGCCCTCTCCTGCGACGACATCATGAACATGGTCTCGGTGAACGTGCCCGAGAACATCATCGTGATGACCGTGAAGGACTCGGGCGAGCAGTTCACCAATGACGAGGTCAAGTGCTTGACGGAGCGCGGCGCGCCCGCGACGGTCATCAAGCAGGCCAAGTCGATGACCGCGGCCGAGCCCGAGGTCGGCCCGACCGTGGCCCCCGACGAGGGTCCGCAGCGCAGCGCGCTCGACGAGGGCGACGACACGCTCGGCACCCGCGTCGACCGGACCAAGTCCAAGGACCTCGCCGACGAGGGCGAGGCCAGCGACGCCGACGAGCCGGCCAAGCTCAAAGAGGCCGTCAAGCAGTACCGCGCCAAGAAGCCGCTGGCGGCTTCGCTGCTGCTGTTTGAGCTCGTCGAGGCGGGCAACTTCGACCCCAAGCACGAGGCCAAGGTCGACTACTACATGGCCCGCTCGCTCGAGTCGCTCGAGCTGTGGCACACCTCGCAGTACCACTACATGAAGGTGGTCAAGAAGGGCCCGCAGGACCCGTACTTCAACTACGCCCTGCCGAAGCTGGTCAAGATCGCGCGGTACACCGGCGACGACACCGAGCTGTCCCGCATCGTGTCGCAGATCCCGACCGACGCCTTCCCGAGCGGCGCCCAGAGCGAGATGTTCTACCTCCTGGGCGTGCAGGCCTTCGAGGACGACGACCTCAGCAAGGCCCGCAAGTACTTCGGCCAGGTGTCGACCAAGTCCCCGCTCTTCCTCAAGAGCGAGTACTTCCGCGGCGTCATCTACAACCAGCAGAACAAGCTCAAGAGCGCCGTTCGCAGCTTCCGCGACGTGTACCGGGCCCAGGCCGAGGTCACCAACGACCCGCGGTACCTCAAGGAGGTCGAAGAGGTCAAGGACCTCGCCCTCATCAACGTCGCCCGCGTCTACTACGGCATCGAGCGCTACGACGAGGCCGGCAACTACTACGAGCTGGTCAACCGCGAGAGCAGCTACTGGGCACAGTCCGTCTTCGAGCACGGCTGGGCCAACTTCATGCAGAACAACCTCAACGACACCCTGGGCCAGCTGCTCACGGTGCGCAGCGGCTTCTTCAAGGACGACGAGTGGCTGCCTGAGGCCCCGATCCTCCGGGCGTTGACCTACTTCAACCTCTGCGAGTACAACCGCGTCGACGCGACCCTGCTCACCTTCGACCAGTACTACAAGCCGATGCTGGCCGAGATGCAGGACTTCACCAAGCAGTACGCGTCGGACGAGGGCAAGAAGCTCGCCGACCAGGCCTGGGACACGTACTTCGGAAAGGACAAGAAGAACCAGACCCTGCTGCCCAAGTCCTTGTTCAACAAGATCTTGCGGAACCAGGAGCTGACCGGCCTCGTGCGCCACATGGCCATCATGGACCAGGAGCAGGAGCTCATCGGCCGCCAGCAAGAGCGCTGGGCCGACGCGATGACCCCCTACCTGACCAAGATCCTCGAGAAGGACCGCGAGCGCTACAAGCGGCGCGCCGGCATGCTCCTCCTCAAAGAGATGGTCCGCCAGTCCAACAAGCTCGCCGACCTGATGTCGCAGTCGCAGATCATCCGCTTCGAGGTCGTGGACGCCCAGCGCGTGGACTACGCCTACAAGGCGCAGAACGACGAAATCGGCGACGCGCTCAACACGGTCAACGTCGACTTCGCGACCGCGGTCGAGTTCATCTACTGGCCGTTCAACGGCGAGTTTTGGAAGGATGAGCTCGGCTACTACCACTACACGGAACAGGGTTCCTGCAAGTAGTGTCAGGCCGATGTGAGGCCGCCCAGAAGCGGGCGGCCTCCTTCGTGCTCCCTCCCCCTTGATCGACCCCTTCGTCCCTCTCGGGACCCCCGGATCCGAGGCTGCCCATGAAGCGCTCTCCCCTCGTCAGCACCGTCGTCGCCCTGGCGCTCGGTGTGGTGACCCCCGTCGTCGCTCCCGGAGTGCTGGTCCCCGCAGCGTGGGCGCAGGCCCAAGACGCCAAGAAGGACGAGCGGCGGGTGCTCAAGGTTGACGAGGTGCAGACCACCTCGAAGTCGGACGCCTACCGCCAGATGGCCCGGACCAAGCGGCACGAGTCCATCAAGATGCTCAAGAGCATCCTGTCGGACAGCCCGCCGCAGGGCACGCAGAAGGCCGAGATGCTGCTGCGTCTCGCCGAGCTCTACTTCGAAGAGCACCGCGACCTGCGCATCGACGAGGAGGCGACCCACGTCGCCAACATCGACAAGTGCTTCAACACGCCGGGCTGCGACACCGACGGGATCAAGGCCAACTACGCCGCGAGCCGCGGGTGGGCCGAGAAGGCCGTGGTCCTGTACCGGCAGGTGCTCGACAACTACCCGCAGTACCAGCGGGCCGACGAGGCGACCTTCTACTTGGCCTCGACGCTGTCGGGCATCGACGAGCGGGACAAGGCGAACGAGGAGTACACCCGCCTCGTGCGGTCGTACCCGAACTCCAAGTTCCTCTCGGCCGCCTACGTGCAGATCGGCGAGTACCACTTCGACAACAACGCGGCGTTTAAGGCGCTCGGCGCCTACAAGCAGGCGACCCTCGACAAGGGCGGCGAGTGGTACGCCTTCGCGAACTACAAGCTCGCGTGGTGCTACTACAACGTCAGCGAGTACGGCAAGGCCATCGAGACGATGAAGCACGTCGTCGCCTTCTCGATGACGGGCGCGGAAGGCCAGTCCGAGGCCGACGCCAAGAAGCGGGTCAACCTGCAGGAAGAGGCGCTCAAAGACCTCGTCCGCTTCTTCGCCGACGCCGGCGAGCTCGACGAGGCCTACGACTACCTGGTGAAGCTGGGCCGCAAGGACCTCATCCGCACCATGCTCAAGCGCCTCGCGGCGACCTACTTTGAGCAGGGCAAGTTTGAGCAGTGCATCCAGACCTACCGGCGGCTCATCGCGGACAACCCGCAGAGCCCCGAGGCGCCCGAGTACCAGAACGAGATCATCGGCGCATTCCAGAAAATGGGCCGCAAAGAAGAGACCTCGCAAGAGATCGAGCGGCTCCGCAAGGACTACGGCAAGTCTTCGGCCTGGGCCCGCGCCAACTCGGCGAACCAGGACGCGGTCAAGGCAGCCCGTGAGTACCTCGAGAAGAACCTGCGGACCGTCGCGGTGAACTACCACGGCGAGGCGCGGAAGCTGGGCACCGGCGCGCGCGCGGTCGAGGCCTACAAGTTCGCCGGCGAGGCCTATGCGGTCTACCTTGACGAGTTCCCCGACGGCAAGTTTGTGTACCAGATGCGGTACGAGTACGGCGAGCTCCTCTACAAGCTCAAGCGCTTCCCCGAGGCCTACGACCAGTTCATGGCCGTGGTCAAGCTCGACGCCAACGGGAAAGAGTCCCAGTTCTGCGCCCGCTCCGCTGTCTTCTCTGCCGAAGAGGTGATCAAGCAGGAGGAGAAGGCCGGCAAGATCCAGAAGGCGAGCAAGGGCAACACCTCGCAGCTGCCGCTCAACCCGTGGGAAGAGAAGAAGCTCGCCGCGCTCGACCAGTTCTCGAAGCTCTACCCCACGCACGAAGACACCAAGGGGATGATCTACGAGGCGGGGTACATCTACTACGACAAGAACCGCTTCAAGGACGCCTCTGACCGGTTCCGGACCGTCATCACGATGGATCCGAAGTCCAAGCAGGCGATGCAGGCGGCGAACCTCATCGTCGACAGCTTCGCGCTGGTCGAGGACTACGAGAACCTCAAGGACGTCTCGAAGGCCTTCTACGAGCAAGAGAGCCTCGGGAACGCCGAGTTCAAGAAAGAGATGCTCGGCGTCTACGAGAAGGCGTCGCTCAAGCTGGTCGACGTGAACTTCCAGAAGGACAAGGACCAGAACAAGGCGGCCGTCGCCTACATGGCCTTCTACAAGGAGTTCCCGAAGTCCGAGGACGGCGACTTCGCGCTGAACAACGCCGCCTTCTACTTCTACCAGACCGGCCAGGCGGGCAAGTCGATGGAGGCCCGCCACGCCCTCATCGAGAACTACCCGAAGTCGAAGTTCTGGAAGGACCAGGTCGCGGCCCTGGGCTTCGACTACGAGTCGATCGCTGACTTCGACACCGCGGCGACCTGGTACGAGAAGCTGTTCGAGACCGACCCGGCCTTCGCCAAGTCGAAAGAGGCGCTGTTCTCCGCGGCGCTGTTCCGCCGCGCGCAGCGCCAGAACGGCAAGTCGGTCGAGAACCTCACCAAGTTCCGCACGACCTACGCCGACGACGCGCGCTCTGTCGCCATCCCCCTCGACATCGCCGCGCTCTACGAAGAGGACAAGAACTGGGACGAGGCGTCCCGCTGGTACATGGACTTCTTCATGAAGCCGCCGGCCGGCGCAAGCGTGGAGCAGACCTTCTTCGCCCGCCTCAAGTACGGCAAGGCGCTCGAGGCCAGCAACCAGACCGCGAAGGCCGACAAGCACTGGAAGGAGACCGTCGCGGCCTACGACGCGGCGGTGGCCAAGGGCACCGACCTCGGCGCGTCTGCCGCCTTCGTGGCTGAGATCAAGTACAAGTTGGCCAAGCCGCTGCTCGACCGCTACCTCGCGATGAAGATCTCGGGCCCCGGAAAGAAGATGTCCGAGGCGCAGACCAACAACGTCCTCAAGGACCAGCTGGTCGGCAAAATCAAGGTGCTCGGCGAGGTGGAGGCCACCTACGCCAACATCCTCAAGATGCAGGCCGGTGAGTGGGGTCTGGCGTCGCTGGTGCAGCTTGGCAAGGCCTACGAGGACATGTCCGAGAGCCTGCTCAAGTCCTACATCCCCGAGTACCTGACCGACGATCAGAAAGAGATCTACCGGATGGGCCTCGAGGACAAGGCCTACGTGCAGGTCGACAAGGCCATCGCGGCCTACGCCGAGGGCCTCAAGAACGCCTACGAGCTGAACCTCTACAACGACAACACCGCGTACGCGACCCGCCGCCTCGGCGAGCTGCGCCCCGACGACTACCCCGTGCTCGTCGAGGAGCTGTCGGAGGCCCGCTTCACCGCGCGGTCCTCGTCTGGCCGCACCTTCGAGACCCAGCCCTGAGCGCCGGAAGAGAGAGGAGCACGCACATGTTCAAAATCAATACCCTGGCGCTCGTCATCGCCCTCGGCCTGAGCTCGACCGTCCTCACCGGCTGCCCCAAGCAGACCGCGCCCACCGAAGGCGTGGTGGATCCCACCGCGGCCTTCCTGGCCGGCGTCAAGCTGCTGCAGGAGCCCGGGAAAGACGGCACCATCGACTACGGCGCGGCCTACACCCAGTTCAACACCGCGGCGACGGCCAAGCCCGACTTCGCGAAGGCCCAGTACAACGCCGGTTGGACCGCCGAGCAGCTCGGCAAGCTCGCCGACGCCGAGCAGCACTACCGCAAGGCGCTGACCGCAGACCCCAACAACGGCGACACCGCCTTCGCCCTCGCCGACGTGCTGACCCGCCAAAAGAAGGCGGCAGAGGCCGTCACCCTGTTCAAGGGGCGGGTCGACGCCAACGCCGATGACCTCAAGAGCCGCAACGCGCTCATGGAGGCGCTGGTCGCCTCCGAGCAGCACGATGACGCCATCGAGCAGGCCAAGCAGATCCTGCTCCGCGACTCGAAAAACGTCAACGCGTACCGGAACCTGTCGCGGCTCTACTTCGCCAAGGGCGAGTACAAGCTGAGCCAGCTGTGCGCCGAGAAGGCCAAGGAGCTCGCCGCAGGCGACTCCGGCATCTACAACAACATCGGCGTCACGTTCCTGGTCATGGGCGAAGAGGCCTCGGCCATCGACGAGTTCAAGACCGCCATCAAGCTCGATCCAGACAACGTCGAGGCCAACCTCAACCTCGGCTACGTCGCGCTGAACTCGGGCGACTTCATGCTGGCCCGGACCGCCTTCGAGGCCGCGCTGCAGGGCGAGCCTGGCAACATCGACGGCAAGCTCGGCATGGCGGTCGCGCTCCGCGGCCTCAAAGAGTACGACCAGAGCGGCAAGCTCTACGATGAGGTCATCAAGGCGGACCCCCGGAACCAGAAGGCCTACTTCAACGCCGCCACCTTGTACGAGAAGTACGTCAAGGACTACAAGCGCGCCGAGAAGGTCCTCCAAGAGTTCATCAACGCGAACAACAAGGATGGCTCGATCGGCCCGGCCCACGAGGTCTTCCAGCGCATCGACCGCATCAAAGAGTCGCAGCAGATCGAGGAGGCCCGCCTCCGCGAAGAAGAGCGCAAGAAGAAGGAGGCCGAGGAGCGCAAGAAGCGCCAAGAGGCCGAGCTCGACAAGCTCAAGACCAAGCTCGCCGAGCTCAAGGCTATCGCCGAGAAGTACCAGGCCTGCGAGGCCTTCGCGATGGGTGTGGGCGAAGAGGCCAAGATGGTCATCGAGAACGCCCAGATGGTCGTCGAGGCCAACGACGCTGAGATGGCGGGCGACGTGTCGACCTTCGTCGATCAGATCCTGCCCATGGCCACCGAGGCGGCCGCGGCCTGCGGGGGCGCCGCTCCCGCCCCCGCTCCGGCGGAGGGTGGCGCGCCCGCGGCGCCCACCGAGCCCGCGTCGGCCGAGCCCGCGCCGGCGCCCGCGCCCCAGTAGCCGCGCCCGTCGCTGGACCGGCTCCCTTCGCCCGCCTCCACATCCAGTGGGGCGGGCGTTCGGTTTTTCAACCCGCAGAGGCCGCCCTCGCCCGCAGCGCACGACGCCTCCCAGGCCTGCGCCCCGCGGGCAAGCAGGCCCCGTGGGCGCGGCGGCACCCGCGGATCGCCCGCCCAGCACAGGCCAGCTCCGGTTCGGCGCGGCCCGGGGCCCGGAGCCGACAGGGCGATCCCCACCAGGGCGACGATCCGGATCGGTCCGCCCACGCCCCGTGGAAACTCGCGCTGAACGGGAACCAACAGGAGGCGCCCCTTGTCGAACATGCCGTGGAGGGGACGAAATGATCACGACAAGTGACGGGCCCCCGGTGGTAGACTCGGGCCGCACGATCACCTCCGGCATGCGCGGCGGACTGCGAGATGGGCGTCACTGCGCATGGCCAGAAGCCAACGGCCCACCGTCGGCCTCCCCGCCCCGCCGCGAAGGCCGGCCCCCATTTCAGGCTTGACGGAGACCTTGCAGTAGCCGTCCATGTCCTCAGCCGCTCTCCGACAGTTTCAACCACAAACCTCGCTGCCCGCTGGGCTGGTCCCCTTTCCCTGGCCGCCCGCTGCTGGTAGTGTCCGCTGCCACGGCCCTTTGCTCCCCGCGAGGGCCCCCGAACCCGAGGTCGTCATGTCCATCCGCACTGCCCCACGTGTCCTCGTGATCGCCCTGCTCAGCCTCGCGGCCCCCTCGGCCTTCGCGCAAGATGACGAAGAGTCCGGCGACGGCAAGAAGGTCCAGTACAAGGCGAAGACCGAGATCGACTTCGAAGGCTTGGACGTCTCGGGCGAGCTCGTCAAGCCCGCCGGTTCGGTGGTCGCCGAGACCAAGCGCGCAGCCTTCAACCCGTTGATCCGGCTCCGCACCGACTTCGCACAAGAGATGGTCGAGTCCGTGGACGAGATCAAGTAGTCTGCGCCCACTCGGCAGCGGCAACGCCCCGACCAGTTTTCGCAAAAGGAACGACCCATGGGTAACCCCGGAAAGATCGTCCTCGTCTTCGAAGTCTACGAAGGCGGAGAGTTTCAGCGCCGCGAGGAGCTCTCGGCCGAGAGCGTCACCATCGGCCGCGGCGTCGCGGCCATGCTGCGCATCGACAGCCCCGCCCTCGCGGACCTTCAGGCCGTGATCAACGTCGGTGACGACGGTGAAGTGCGCCTCCTCGACGTGGTCGGGGCAGACGGCGGAACCAAGGTCAACGGCGCTGCAGTGAACAACTGCGTGCTCCGCACCGGCGACGAGATGGCCTTCGGCAGCGTCCGCGTGAAGGTCGCCGTCATCGACGCAGGCGCCTTCTCGGATGATGAGGCCACCCAGCTCGGCAAGGTGGTCGACCTCAGCAAGGGCGCCGTCGCCGCCGCGCCGGCAGCCGCCCTCGAGCGCGCCGCATCGGCCAACGATGACGAGGATGAAGACGACGCCAGCGAGTCCGAGGTGTCCGAGGACGTCGTTGCGTTCATCATGCGCTCTGGCACGTCCACGAGCGACGCCGGCATCGACAAGAAGCTGCCGAAGGTGCTTGAGGTCGCCGAGGCGTGGTCGAACACGCTGCTCGAGGTCAAGCACTTTCCGAAGGGGCATCCGGCCGTCACCGTGGGCTCGAGCACGGGCACCCGGTGGCGCTTCCTCGGACTCCCCATCGCATGGGTGCCGTCCGCGGCCAGCTACGTCGCGTGGCTGGCGGGCCCGACGATCTCCGAGACGACCGAAGAGTGGAAGAACGACTTCTACGGTCCGCCCGAGAACATGCCCGACGCCGACTTCAAGCTCTTTGAGTCGTCCGGTGGCGGCTTTGTCGCCAACATCAGCGACAAGTGGACTGGTTTCGTCGATGTGGGCGAAGAGCGCCACAGCTTCCAGCAGCTGATCGCGGCGGGCAAGGCCAAGGCCAGCGGCGCCGGCGTGTACCAGGTCGAGATCACCGAGGACACGCGGCTCTTCGCCGATACTGGCCACGTCTACTTCTTCGGCCAGATGGTGCACCCAAGCAAGCGGGTCGTCTCCAACATGACCGACGGCATCGACTACCCCTTCCTGGGGTCGATGACGTTCATGTCCTTCGTGTTCTTCCTCCTCTCCTACGTGTACGTGGTCTCGCCGACGCCTCCCGAGCCGGAGATGGTCGAGATCCCCGACCGCTTCGTCGAGCTCGTCCTTGAAGAGCCGCCTCCGATCGAGGAGCCGAAGAAGGAGCAGTCCAAGCCCGATGCCAACCCCGACGCCGGCGAAGGCGCCAAGGCCAAGGGAGAAGAGGGCAAGGTCGGCAAGAAAGACGCCAAGATGAAGGAGGCCAAGGGCGACAAGGTCGCGGCCAACAAGCAGCAGCTCGACAAAGAAGTGGCCGAGAACGCCGGCGTTCTCGGTGCGCTCCGCGACGGCGGCAGCTCGATGGACGGCTTCGGCAGCTCGGCGCTGAACTCCGACCTGACCGGCGGCATCGGTGGCTTGGTCGGTGCCAAGGGCACCCAGATGGGCTCGGGCGGTCTGGGCTCGCGCGGCGGCGGCCTCGGCGGCGGCGGCACGGCCGAGGGCCTCGGCGGGCTCGGCACCAAGGGCCGTGGGTCGGGCGCTTCGGGCTACGGCACGGGCGGTGGCAACTTCGGCTCCCGCGGAGAGGGCGGCATCGGCAAGATCGGCGGCGACCCGATCATTCTCGGCGCCCTCGACAAGAGCCTCATCGACGCCGTCATCAAGCGGAACATGAACCAGATCCGCTACTGCTACCAGCGCGAGCTGACCAAGAACCCCAGCCTCGGCGGTAAGGTGACGGTCAAGTTCGTCATCGCCAAGGACGGCACGGTGTCCAAGGCCGAGATCAAGCAGGGCATGGGCAGCGCGGCGGTGGAGAGCTGCATCTCCGGCCGGTTCATGCGCTTCAAGTTCCCCGAGCCGAAGGGCGGCGGCATCGTCATCGTGTCGTACCCCTTCATCTTCAGCCCGGGCTA
>JBJONS010000141.1:0-4260 GCA_046051725.1 Pseudomonadota bacterium
AGGCCCTGAAAGACCACAGCGCCGCCATTGCCTGCACCGCCTCGCGCGCGCCAGGGCGACCAGAGGGCGGGCCGCAGGCCCGGTCTCGCAGAGACCAAGCGGCGCAGCCGCGCGCCCGGCGGGGGCCCGCCGACGGCGCCCGCAGGGCGGCGGCGGGGCGCCCAGGAACACGCGCTGGCGCTTGATCTGCGGCTTGAGCGGGTCACCCCCGCCGCTCGGCGAAGGGCGCTGCTGGCTCAGGGCGAGGCCGCGGGCGGCGGCGCGACGATGGGGCCGGAGATCTCCGCGCGGGTGCCGCGGGGCGCTATCGGCTGCCAACGGAGGGTCCAGCCGGCTTGGCGGGCGATCTCGGCCGTGATGACCATGCCCAGGCCCGGCCCGCGCTGGCGGGCGGCGTCGGTGCGGAAGCCCTCGACGTGCAGGTCGGCGAGCAGGGCCTCGGGCAGCCCCGGCCCGTCGTCGTCCACGACCACCGAGAACCGGCCGGCGGGCGCGTCGATCTGCAGGATGAGCGAGACGTGGCCTTCGCCGTTGTTGTGCTGGACGGCGTTGTGGACGAGGTTGCTGATCGCGCGCTCGGCCAAGGCGGGCGTGCAGGCCACCCAGACCGGGGCGTCGGGCGCGTGCGCGGCGACCTCGACGCCCGCGTGGCGCCCCACGATGGCGAGCCGCTGGGTGAGCCGGGCCACGAGCTCGGTCAGCTCGACCCGGCCGGCGCTGAGGTCGAGCGCGTGCCGCAAGCGGGCGCCCTGGTGCAGGTTGTCGACGAGGGTGGACAGGTAGACGGCGTCGGAGAGGGCGCGGCGGGCCTCGGCGTGCAGGGGGCCCTCGGCCTCGTCGGCCACGGCCTCGAGCGACAAGATGAGGCTGGCCAGCGGCGTGCGCAGGTCATGGGCGATCCCGGCGAGGTGCTCTTCGAGGGCGCGGTTTCGCGCCTCGAGCGCGGTGCGCGTCTCGACGATGCGCGCGTGGCTGTCGGCCAGCACGGCGCTGATGGTGCCCAGCGCGTCGTCGGTGGTGTCGGTGGCCGCGAAGCCGTCGCGGCCCACACCGCTCGCCGCCGCGCTCAGGCGCTCGACCCGGCGGCGGAACGGCAGCACCACGAACACCGTCACCCCGATCGCCGAGAGCGCCATGCCGGCCAGCATGGCCACCGAGAGGATGCTCAGGAACAGGTGCAGGGCCTTGGGATCGGGCGCGGGGGCCTTCATGCGCAGGGCGGCGCAGGGCCCCCCGGCCGCCATGGGCAGCACCGCGACCACCAGCCCGTCGGACGACTCCGCGCGGGCCGGCGCGCGCCGGTCGAGCGCTTGGCGCAGGAGCGCCGGCTCGAGGGGCGGGGCCTTCGGGTTCTGGGAGACGCCCGCGGTGTCGTAGGCGAACAAGGACAAGGCGCCCCATTCGGCGCCCCAGGCGGCGGGCGCGGCTTCGCAGGCCGCGTGGCTGGCGGTGCTGGCGATGGCCGCCAGCATGGCGTCGCGGATCAACGACCGGCTCAGCAGCACGCCGCCCGCGATGAGGCCGCCGGCCACCGCCGCGCTGAGCACCGCGCTGGCCAGCATGCGCCGGGGGAGCTGGCGCATCAGCGCGGGTCCAGGTCGCAGGTGTAGCCGATGCCCCAGACCGTGCGGATGCAGTCGGCCGCCGGCTTGCCGATCTTCTTGCGGATGCGCGAGATGTGGCTGTCGATGGTGCGATCCGTGCGCTCGCCGTCTTCGGGCATCGCGTGCTCGGCGATCTGGGCCCGGGTGACGGCCCGCCCCGCCCGGTCGCGCAGGAAGCACAGCACGTTGAACTCGTGGGTGGTGAGCCCGAGGTCGGCCCCGCCGCGCAGCGCCCGCCGGCCGTCGAGGTCGATCACGACGTCGGCGAGGGCGATCTGGCGCGTCGGCGCCGGGGTGCTGAGCGCGAGGCGCGCCCGGATCCGGGCCACCAGCTCCTCCATAAAGAAGGGCTTGGGCACGAAGTCGACGGCGCCGCGCGCGAAGCTGGCCAGCCGCGCGGGCAGGTCGGTGTGGGCCGTCAGCACGATGATGGGCACCGAGGTGCGGCTGGAGACCGCCTCGAGCACCTCGACGCCGCTGCGCGCCGGCAGCATCAGGTCGAGCAAGACGAGGTCGAAGCGCTCCGCGAGGATGCGCGTGAGGCCCGCCTCACCGTCCATGGCGAGGCTGGTGGAGTAGCCGGCCTTGTGCAGCCCGCGCACAAGGCCCTGCACCACGCTGAGGTCGTCTTCGACGATGAGGATGTGGGGTCGGAGCTCGGCCATGCCTCAGCCTATCGAAGGGGGGAGTCGAGGAGAGGGAGCGGAGGGAAGGGAGGGGTGTGAAGGGAGCGGTGCGGAGGTCGAGGCTCCTCCACAAGTGTGGAGCCGATCGTGAGCGGGCCGGAAGCGGCGGAGGGGGCGGAGCGCGCCCGGTCCACGCCTCCTCCACGCTTCCTCCACAACCGCCGGAGAAGACGGTCGGGTCGGGCCGCGCCCCCCGCGCCCGCGCCCGGAGACCCCATGCGCGCCCTGCTGCCCTCGCTGTGCCTGACCCTCGCCCTCGCCCTCGCGCGGCCCGCGCTGGCGGCGCCGGTGGATCTCTCCGGCACCTGGGTGCTCGACCTGAAGGCCTCGGGTGACCTTGACCCGATCCTCGAGGTCAGCGGTGCGTCTTGGCTGGAGCGACAGGCGGCGAAGGGCCTCAGCGTCACCCGGACCATCCATCAGGACGGCGACACGCTGCGCATCGAGATCGACACCAGCGCCAAGGACACGCAGGAGACCGTGACGGTGGACGGGGTGGCCCGCCAGCGGACCACGGAGCGGGGCAAGGCCGCCACGGTCACCCACCGCTGGAAGGGTGCGGCCTGGGTCAGCGAGAGCGTGGGGGCGAACGAGGCGGGCCAGTCCGTGCGGGTGACGCAGACGAACACGCTGTCCGCCGACGGCGCGACGCTGACCACGCGCATCCGCCTCGTGCGCGGGGAAGAGGCGCCCATCGTCGTGGACCGGGTCTACCGCCGGCAGTAGCGGCGCGGTCGCCCTCTCTGCTTCAGGCAAGCGACGCCGTGCAGGCTGTTCTCCATGAGCACACGCGCTCGCCAGCCCGGCGCTCCACAGTTCGTCAACGTCCAGCGGCGAAGGTGCTCGCGCACCCCGGAGACACCCCATGCCCAAGCCCGCCACCCGCCGCGCGCCCCGCGCGCTCCTCCTGCTCCTGCCGCCCGTGCTGTTCGCCTGTGGCGGCGACGCGGACAAAAGCCCGGGCGCCTCCGGCACGCTCAGCTACCACGCCGACGCCAAGTCGATCATCGACGCGAAGTGCGCGAATTGCCACCAGCCCGGCGATGTCGGCCCCTTCCCGCTGACCACCTACGCCGAGGTGCAGGCCTTTGAGGCCGCGGTGCGGTCGAGCATCGAGAGCGGCACCATGCCGCCGTGGATGCCCGATGATGCGTGCAACGACTACGTCGGCAACATCGACCTGAGCGCCGAGGAGCGGGCCACCTTGCTCGCCTGGCTCGACGCGGGCGCCGCCGAGGGCGACCCCGCCGACGCGCCCGCCGCGACGGGCACCGTGGAAGGCGCCGACTGGGAGGCCAATCTCACCCTGCAGCTGCCCGAGCCCTACACCCCCCAGCTCGAGCCCGACGACTACCGCTGCCAGCTCATCCCCTGGCCCCACGACGCGCCCGTCTATGTGACGGGGCTGCGGGTCATCCCCGATCAGCGCGCCATGGTCCACCACACCATCGCCTTCCTCATCGGCCCCGAGCAGGTCGCGCAGTTCCAGGCCTGGGACGCGGCCGAGGACGGCCCCGGCTACACCTGCTACGGCGGCCCCTCGGCCAGCAGCGGCGACGGCATGCTCGGGCGGGTCGACCCCGCCGCGCTCCTGGCCGCGCTCGAGGCCGTCGGGCTGACGGTGGGCGAGCTCCGCGCCGGGGAGGCCACGCCCGAGCAGCTCATGGCCCTCTTCGAGGCGCTCGGCATCAGCGGCAACCTCGGCTTCTCCACGCTCGGCTTTTGGGTGCCCGGCACGCCCAACCTGCCGCTGCCCGAGGGCACGGGCATCCGCGTCGAGCCGGGGTCGATGATCGTGGCCCAGATGCACTACAATACGCAGTCGGCGGCCCCGGCGGCCGACCAGTCCACCATCGAGCTGTCCATCGCCGACGCGGTGGAGCGCGAGGCGGCCAACATGATGGCGGTCGACCTCGGCTGGGTCTCGAACGGGCTGCTGGGCGCGCCCATGACCATCCCCGCCGGCGCGC
>JBJONS010000142.1:0-5488 GCA_046051725.1 Pseudomonadota bacterium
GCCGCGTTCTTCTGGTTCTCGCGGCACTCGACCGCCTCGCACCAGGCCCGGCCGCCGTGCAGCTCGAGCAGCAGGGCGTTGGCCTGCGCCCAGGCGAGGCGGGCGCAGTACTCCATGCTCACCGAGGGCAGCACGCGCAGGGCGGCGGCCCCGCGGGCCTCGAGCGCCCGGAAGGTGGGCAGCTCGGGGTCGTCGTCGCAGAGCAGCAGCGTGTGGTCGAACCAGTGCTCGAGCCAGGCCTTGAGCGGCTTGAGGCCGCCGAAGTCGACGATGAAGTGCGTGTCGGTGAAGGCGCGCGCGGCGAACTCGAAGTGGAAGCTGCGCGAGTAGCCGTGCACGAAGGCGCAGTGGCTGTCGTCGCGCCACTGGCGGTGGGCGCAGGGCAGGTCGTGGAAGGTCTTGGTGCTGCGGAACAGCGCGGGGGAGGTCATCCCCGGCGGAAACGGCACGGTGGGCGGCAGGACGGCGGGCGGGCGGGGCATGGGGCCTCCACGAGGGGCGGGCCGGCTAGCGCGCCGCGGCCCGGTCGGGCAGCGCGGCCCGCGCAGGGCGTGGGCTGCATCGGCGCAGAGGGCGCCAGCGGGGCGGCCTCCGCGGCGCCGAGGCGATAGCCCGCCGTCGACCCGCGCCCTCGAACCGCGCGGCTGGAGGCGGAATGAACGGCGGCGAACGGGTAGCAGAGGTGCTGCGGCGCCACGGAGTGCAGTTCCTGTTCACGCTGGTGGGCGGCCACATCTCGCCGATCCTGGTCAGCGCAAAGAAGGCCGGCATCCGCGTGATCGACGTGCGGCACGAGGTGAACGCCGTGTTCGCCGCCGACGCGGTCGCCCGCATGACCGGCGTGCCCGGCGTGGCCGCGGTCACCGCCGGCCCCGGCGTGACCAACACCATCACCGCGATCAAGAACGCCCAGATGGCCCAGGTCCCCCTGGTGCTGCTCGGCGGGGCCACGGCCACCATCCTGCGCGGCCGCGGCTCGCTGCAAGACATCGACCAGATGGCCCTGATCCAGCCGCACGTGAAGTGGGCCGCCCGCCCCGACCGCCTGCGCGACGTGGTGCCGGCCCTCGAGAAGGCGTTCGAGATCGCCCAAGAGGGCGTGCCCGGGCCTGTCTTCGTCGAGATCGCCGTCGACCTGCTCTACGACGAGAAGACCGTCCGCGAGTGGACCGCCGCCAAGACCGACAAGCCCAACAAGACCGCGATGGAGAAGGTGCAGTCGGCCTACATCAAGGCCCACCTGACCAGCACCTTCGCCCTGTCTGACGGCCCGAAGTTCATCGACCCGCCCCAGGCCGCGCCCCGCGCGCCGACCGGCAGCGCGCTGAAGAAGGCCGCGTCCATGCTCAACGGCGCCAAGCGCCCGCTGATGGTGCTCGGCAGCCAGGCGATGCTGCGCCCGCAGCGGGTGGCCGAGCTGGTCGCCGCCGTCGAGCGCATGGGCGTGCCGGTCTACCTCTCGGGCATGGCCCGGGGCCTGCTCGGCGCCGACCACCCGCTGCAGAAGCGCCACCAGCGGCGCAAGGCCCTCAAAGAGGCCGACGTGGTGCTGCTCGCCGGCGTGCCGGCCGACTTCCGCCTCGACTACGGCAGCCACATCAGCCGGGCCAAGGTCATCGGCCTCAACCTCAGCGAAGAGGACCTGACCAAGAACCGCCGGCCCGAGCTCGGCCTGCTCGCCGACCCGCACACCACCCTGGTCGCGCTGGCGGCGCTGGTGCAGCGCGGCGGCCAGCTCGGCGAGTGGGTGGCCGCCCTCGACAAGCGCGAGGCCGAGCGCGAGGCCGAGATCGACAAGATGGCCGAGGACCGCACCCGCTACTGCAACCCGCTCGAGGTCTGCCGGGCGGTCGAGGCCCACCTCGCGCCCCGCAGCGTGATGATCGGCGACGGCGGCGACTTCGTGGCGACGGCCAGCTACATCGTCAAGCCGCGCGGCCCGCTGGGCTGGCTCGACCCGGGCGTCTTCGGCACGCTCGGCGTGGGCGCCGGTTTTGCGCTCGGCGCCAAGCTGGTGCGGCCCGACGCCGACGTGTGGCTGCTGTGGGGCGACGGCGCGGCCGGCTTCTCGCTCATCGAGCTCGACACCTTCGCCCGCCACGGCGTGCCGGTCATCGCGGTGGTCGGCAACGACGCGGGCTGGACCCAGATCGAGCGCGACCAGGTCGTCATCCTCGGCGATGACGTGGCCTGCCGCCTCACCCACATGGACTACCACGTGGTCGCCGAGGCCTGCGGCGGCGAGGGCCTGCTGGTCAGCGACCCGTCGGCGCTGCCCGAGGCCTTCGCCCGCGCGCTCGAGCGCAGCCGGGCGGGCAAGCCGGTGCTGATCAACGCGCTGATCGGCAAGTCCGACTTCCGCAAGGGCAGCATCTCGATGTGAGCCGGCGGGGCGCCTCGCGGGGGCGCGCCCCCGCGACCGCGTGCCGCCGGGGGTTCGCCGCTGCGCGGCTCCGTCGGCCGGGGGCCGACCGCCTGCGGCGCCCCTCTGCCCGCTGGCGCGCTGTGGGTGAACGTGGGCCGCGCGGCGCCGGTGCGCGCCCCGCCCCCCGCCGATAGGCCGCCCCGGTGGAGGCGCCCGTGGGGACCGACGCAGACCTCGTCATCGTGGGCGGCGGGCCCGCGGGCCTCACGCTGGCCCTCGGCCTGCTGCGCCGCGACCCGGCCTGGGCGCGGCGCCTGCTGCTCGTCGAGAAGGCCCACTACCCGCGCGAGAAGCTGTGCGCGGGCGGCCTGGGCGAGCGCGGCTGGACGATCCTCAGCCGCCTCGGGGTGGTGCCCGAGGTGCCGGCGGCCCTGGTCGCCGGGATCAGCGTGCGCAGCGCGCTGGGCCACCACATCGCCCGGCCGGGGCTCTGCGGCCGGGTGGTGCGCCGGGTCGAGCTCGACGCCGCCCTGGCCGCGGCGGCGCGCCGGGCCGGGCTGCGGGTGGTCGAGGGCTGCGCGGTCAAAGAGGTCGACGAGGGCGCCGCGGGCTGCACGCTGCAGACCAGCATCGGCGAGGTCACGGCGCGCGTGGTGATCGGCGCTGACGGCGTGGGCAGCGTGGTGCGGCGCAGCATGGGCCTCGACGGCGGCGGCCTGCGGGCCCAGGTGCTCGAGGTCGACACGCCGCGGGTCGCCGCCGACCTGCCGGCCGACCTCATCCACTTCGACGCCAGCGACCGCGCCTACGCCGGCTACATCTGGGACTTCCCCACGCCGATCGACGGCGCGCTGCGCATGTGCCGCGGGATCTACGTGCTGAACGTCAAAGGCGGCGAGGCCGACGGCGTGCCCAGCGGCGATGGCCACAAGCTGGTCGCGCTGCTCGGCGCCTACCTCGCCGACCGCGGCCTCGACATCGCCGACTGCCGGCTCAAGCGCTTCGGCGAGCGCGGCTACGCGCCGGCCGGTCCCGTCGCCACCGCCCGCCGCATGCTGGTCGGCGAGGCGGCCGGCATCGACCCGATCACCGGCGAGGGCATCGCCCAGGCCATCGAGTACGGCGCCCGCGCCGCCCGCCTCATCCACGAGGCCGGCCCCGAGGCCGCCCCGGCCGCCTGGCAGGCCCGCCTGCGCGGCGGCCGCCTGGGCTGGGACCTGTGGGTGCGCAGCCGCGCCGTGCCCTGGTTCTATGGCCGCAGCCGCCCGCGCCTCGAGGCCGCCTTCGCCGCCGCCCCGCGCATGCTGCTCGCCGGCGCCCGCCACTGGGGCGCCCTGCCCCAGCGCTGGGGCGCGGTGGGCCTGGGCCTGCTGCAGGGCGGGGCGGGCTTCCTGCAGGGCCCGCGGCCGATGCTGCAATGCAGCGAGATCGGGGCGGGCGGCGCATGAGCCGCCCGGGCCCGCGCCTGCTCCATGCTGCGTCGCAGCAAACTTTGGCGAGAATGGCGCGCCTCGCGCCGCTCTGGGCGGCGGCGCTGCTGGTCTCCTGCCCGGGGCCGCCGCCGGTCCGCCCCCTGCCCGCGCACGACCTCGCTGCGCTGCAGCACGACCTCAGGCTCGCGCTGCCCCCGCCCGCCGGCGACCCCCTGCGGGTGGTCGGCCCGGAGCGCGCGGGCCCCGACGGGGTGCGGGTCGCGCCGGTGCGCCTGGCCCTCGCCCCGGGCTGGGAGCTCACCGGCGCGCTGTTCACGCCGGCCGCGCCCGTGCGCGGCGCCGCGGTGCTGGTCTCGCACGGCCACTTCGGCCAGGGCAAAAGCGGGGCTGAGGCCCAAGAGATCGCCTGGAGGCTGGCCGACCGCGGCGCCCTGGTGCTCAGCCTCGATAGCCCCGGCGAAGAGGAGGGCGCGCTGCCCCAGCGCCTCATCCACCTCGAGGGCGGCGCCCACGGCCGGGCGCTGCTGCGGGCCGGCGGCTCATCGGCCCTCGCCCTGCAGTTCGCCGGCCTGCGCCGCGGGATCGACGCGCTGGCGGCCCGCGGCGCGCTGCGCGTCGGGCTGACCGGCGCCTCGGGCGGCGCGGTGCTCTCGTTCTACGGCGGGCTGCTCGACCCGCGGGTCACCGCCGTCGCCTTGGCCAGCCCGCCGCCGATCCCCCGCGAGGCGCGGGGCGGCGGCTGCCTCTGCGACCAGGTGCCCGGCCGGCCCGGCCCCGACCCCCACCTGCTGGCCAGCCTCGCCGTGCCCTCGCTCTGGCTGCTCGACCACCAGGGCCCGCCGCCCGAGGGCCTGGGCCCGCGGGCCGAGGTCATCGGCAGCGACGGCCCCCACAGCTACACCGCCGAGATGCAGACGGCGGCGCTGCGCTTCTTCTCCGCCCACCTTGGCCTGCGCGAGGGCCCGCTGGGCCCGGCCCCCGCGATGGACCTCGCCGGACCGCCGCTGCCCGCCGACGCGCCGGGGCTCGCCGACCTGCCGCTGCGCCCGCCGGTGGCCTGGGACCCCGACGCCCAGGCGCTCGAGGGCTGGGGCGCGGCGGTGTCCGAGGCGCGCTGCGTCGGGGCCGGCCCGACGGTGCTGGTGGTCGGCCTGCCACCCGAGGCCGAGCCCGCGCGCCTCGAGGCCCTGCGCGCCGCGGGCCTGCGGGCCTGCGCCCTGCGCGTGCCCGAGGACGAGGGCGCCGAGGCCGAGGCCGAGCTCCTCGGCCGCCCCTGGGCCGCCCGCCAAGCCGCGGCCCTGCAACATGCTGCATCGCAGCACGGCGCGGTCGCGATCTGGGCGGCGCGGGCCTGGGGCCTGCCCGCCGGCATGCTCACGCTGCCCTGGGCGTGGGAGCAGCCCATCTGCGCCCTCAGTGACGTCGATCCCGCACAGGACCCCGCCTGGGTGCACACGCCGGGCGCCTGGTGGGGCGGCCATGCTGCTGGGCGCTGTGCGCGCGCGCCGCTGCGCGGGCACGACCCCGCCGCGCTGCTCACTGGCCTGCAGGCCGCTCTGGGTGGCTGACACCGGCTTTCCTTGATTCGGCTCACGCTCGCGACGCTGGGCCTCATCGACTTGCCGAGGCCGTTCGTGCAGTCCATGCGCTGTTTCGCGATGGATGCCGGGGGCCGCCGGCCCCCAGGCCC
>JBJONS010000143.1:0-3108 GCA_046051725.1 Pseudomonadota bacterium
CGACCAAGCGCGCAGCGCGCGCGCAGAGGGCGGGCGCCGACGGCCGCCCGCGGCCGGCGGGGCGCCCAGATCGCCCCCGGTGGATGGTCTCTGTCCCCGGTCATGGAGCGCCCCGAAAGCCCACGCCGGCCCGGGGGCCGCGGGGTCGGCCGGTGATACCCGCCCACCCGTACGGTTCCAATCGGAGGTGGCCGTGACCGCAGGCGCGCTCTTTTTCGCCATCCTCGGCGCTGTGGCGCTGCAGCTCGTGATGTGGGCGGCGGTCCGCGCGTGGCAGCGGCCTGCGCCGGCGCCCGCCGCAGCTGCGCCCGCCGGTCCTCTCCCCACGCCCCCCGATGCGCGGGCTTGGCGCGCGGTGCGCGTGGTCGACCGGCGCTTCGAAGACCCCGCCGGCGCGCAGCTCTCGCTCCTGCTCGCGCCGACCGACGGGCGACCGCTCCCGGTGGGTCGGCCCGGGCAGCACCTGACCCTCGAGGTCCCGGTCGCCGGCGCCCCGCCGCTGGTGCGCTGCTACTCGCTGTCGGGCCCCGCCGCGCCCGACCGCCTGCGGATCACCGTCAAGCGCGCCGGGCGGGCCTCTTCGGCGCTGCACGACGCGGTGGGCGTGGGCGACCTGCTGCGCATCCGCCCGCCGTCGGGGCGCTTCGTCTTCGACCCCGACCCCACGGCGACCGCCGTGCTGATCGCCGGCGGCATCGGCCTCACGCCCCTGCTCGCCATGCTGCACGGCGGCGCGCTGCACGACGGCCGGCCCGTGCGGCTCTACTATGGCGTGCGCGACCACACAGAGCGCGCTTTTGGCGACGAGCTCGCCGCCCTGCAGCGGGCCCACCCCCAGCTGCGGGTGACCCTCGTGCACAGCCGGCCGGCCCCCGACGCGCCGCCCGACCAGCGCCCCGACGCCGTCGGGCACATCGATCTCGACCTGCTGCGCCGCACCTTGCCAGCCGGGCGCCACCGCTTCTATGTCTGCGGCCCGCCGGCGATGATGGCCAGCCTGCTGCCCGCGCTCCGGGCCTGGGGGGTCGCCGAAGATGACCTGCGGGCCGAGGCCTTCGGGCCCGCCGCCGCCCCGGCCAGCGCCGGGCTTCAGGCGCCGGTGCCGGTGACCTTCTGCCGCAGCGGGCGCCGGCTGGAGTGGACGGGGCCCGGCACCCTGCTCGAGCTGGCCGAGGCGGCGGGCATCCCCCTCGAGAGCGGCTGCCGCACCGGGAGCTGCGGCACCTGTTTGGTCCCGGTGCGCTCGGGCACCGTCTGCTACTCCACCCCTCCTGATCATCTCCTCGACGCCGGCGCCTGCCTGCCCTGCGTGGCCCGTCCGGGCGGCGCCCTGGAGCTCGACGCATGACCGACCTCGACCATGGCGCGGGCGTGATCCGCCGCGACGTGCTGCCGCTGGCCGCCGCGCTGTCGGCGCTCATCGGCATCCCCCTGCTGGCCGACGGCGCCCTGCACCTGCTCGGCGCGCGGGCGGTGGGGCGCTGGCTGGGCATCCCCGGCGTGGCGCTGATCGCCGTGTCGTTCCTCTACTCGGCCCGCAAGCGGCGGCTGATCCGCTGGGGGCGGCCGGCCGGCCTGCTGCGCGCCCACGAGCTGCTCGCCTGGCTCGGCTCGGCGCTCATCCTCGTGCACGCCGGCGTGCACTTCGGCGCGGCCCTGCCCTGGCTCGCGGTGGTCTCGATGCTGGTCAACGTCGGCAGCGGCCTGACCGGCAAGTTCTTGCTCGCGCGGGCCCGCCTGCGGGTCGAGGCGACCCGCGCCGACCTCGAGGCCGCCGGCCTGGCCCCCGCCGAGGTCGACGAGCGGCTGGTCTGGGACACCGCCGCGGTCGACGTCGTGAAGCGGTGGCGGGCCGTGCACTTCCCGGTCACCGCGGCCTTCCTGCTGCTCGCGCTCGGCCACATCGCGTCGGCCCTGGTCTTCTGGGGGCAGCCATGAGCCGCGCAGGCCAAGCCTTGGTGCTCGCCAACGTCGCGGCGGTGCTCGCGCTGGCCCTCGCCTTCCCCGCGGCGATGCTCGCGCCCGGCCCGCCGCAGCCGGCCCACGCGGCGCTGTCCGGTGACTGCTTCGCCTGCCACGCGCCCTTCGGCGGGATCGCCGGCCAGCGCTGCGCCGACTGCCACGCGGTCGAGGACATCGGCCTGCGGCTGGTCTCGGGCGCCGACGCCCCGCCCCGGCCCACGGCGGCGGCGGCGCGCCCGGACCGCAGCTTCCACGCCGCGCTGCCCGCCCAGCCCTGCGCCTCGTGCCACGCCGAGCACGGGGCCGCCGCGCCGCCCCGCTTCGAGCACGCCCTGCTCGACGCGCCGCAGGCCGCCGACTGCGCGGCCTGCCACGCCGCGCCAAACACCGCGCTGCACGGCATGGTCGACAAGGTCGAGGGGGGCTGCGCCGCTTGCCACGAGACCGCCGGCTGGGACGCGGCGACCTTCGACCACGCCCAGCTGCCGCCCGCGGACCGGCGGGCCTGCGACCGCTGCCACGAGGCCCCCAACGACGGCCTGCACGCCGATCTCGGCGGAGCCGCCGCCGGCTGCGACAGCTGCCACCGGGTCGCGGCCTGGCGCCCCTCGACCTTCGACCACGACCGGCACTTCCGCCTCGACGGCGACCACCGGGCCGCCTGCGCGACCTGCCACCCCGGCCCGCGCGCCGGCACCGTCGACCTGGGCCAGGCCACCTGCTTTGGCTGCCACGAGCACCGGCCGGCCGAGGTGCGGGCCGAGCACCGGGAGGAGGGCATGGTCGACATCGACGACTGCGCGTCCTGTCACCGGAGCGGCGACGAGGACGAGGCGGAGGGCCGCGGCCGCGGCCGCGACCGGGGCCGGGATCGGGGCCGTGACCGCGGACGAGGCGAGGACGACGACGACTGAAACCAACCCCGGCGAGTGCAGCGCAGACCCCCCCGAGCAAGGACCCTCGCCTCACCTGGGGCAGCCGAGGCCTTCGCGGCGAACCCCCTCATCGCCCACCGCAGCAGCGGGCCGCGCCGGGTTCGGGGGGTTTCCAAAGGGGGGCGATTGCGGGCTGGCGCGCGGCGCTGCCCTGCGCCGCGCGAAGCCTGCCCGCCGGCCCCCCTTTGGCGGGGGTCGCCCGGGGCCTCGC
>JBJONS010000144.1:0-8488 GCA_046051725.1 Pseudomonadota bacterium
GGACATCCACGTGTGCTTCGACGCAGTGCGATCCATCGGCGCGCAGCGGCGCCCGGGGCCCCGCGGGCCCCTTGGCCCTGGGGACCGGGGGCGGGCCGCCCCCGGCATCACCGACACAAAAGTGCCGGACATCAACGTGTGCTTCGACGAAGTGCGATCCATCGGCGCGCAGCGGCGCCCGGGGCCCCGCGGGCCCCTTGGCCCGGGGGCCCGGGGGCGGGCCGCCCCCGGCATCACCGACACAACAGTGCCGAACGTCATCGATGACTTCGAAGAAGCGGCAGCCGCCCGCGCGAGGGCACCTGAAGCCAGCGAGATCTCATCCGCAGGCAGCCGAAGCTCCTCCGCACGGATCGAGAACTCCTGCGAAGCAGACTGACAGCACCAAGCAGCAAACAAGAAACAACACGCAGCAGCCGCCAGCCTGGCGCAGACCACACCAGCCCCGCCGCCAGCGGCAACCAGGCCGCAGACAACACCAGCCCCGCGGCACGCGCAAAAAAAGCGCCAGGCCGACCGAAGGGCCGCGCCAGCGGGTCGCGCAGCGACCAAGGCGCTCCGCGCCGCGCCCGGAGGGGGGCCGCCGGCCGGCCCGGCCCGCCGGGCCGCCGGGGCGCCCAGATCCAGCCCGGCCGGCGAGGCCGCCGGGGCGCCCAGATCCAGCCCGGCCGGCGAGGCTGCCGGGGCGCCCAGCCCCAACCTGGCCGGCTAAGCCCGCCGAGCCGCCGCCGGCCGCACCCAGGCCGCGATCCAATTCCCCAAGATGCGCTGACCATGGTCGGTCTCGCGCACCGGGGCGCTCAGCCCCCGCACCTCGATCAACCGCGCCATCGCCGAGGCCCCCAGCTCCGGGTGAAACTGCACCGCCCGGAGCTGCTCCCCCATCTTGAAGGCCTGCCAGGTGGTGTTCTCGTTCCCGGCCAGGCGCACCGCGCCCTCCGGCGGCGCCACCAAAATGTCCCGGTGGGTCGACTGCACGCAGAGCACCGGCGGCAGGCCGGCAAAAAGTGGGTCGGAGACGCCCGCGTCGGTCAGCGGCACCTCGATGGTGCCCCACTCGCCGCCGTTGGGGTTCGGCTCGACCCGCCCGCCGGCGTCCTCGCCCACCGCCTGGTGGCCGAAGCACACGGCGAGGACGGCTTTTCCGCCGTCGGCGGCGGCGCGGGCCCAGGCCGCCATCGCCGCCATCCAGGGCTGCTCGTCGCGCACCGACAGCGGCGAGCCCGAGAGCAGCACGCCGTCAAAACCCGCCGCGTCAGGCAGCGGCTCGCCCAGGTAGGCGTTGCAGAGCGTGATCTCGACGCCCAGCGGCTCAAGCGCCGCCCGGAACCAGGCGTCGTAGTCGCCGTGGGTCTCGACCAGCGCGGGCGTGGTCGTACCGGACTTGACCAAAAGAACCTGGGGTAGACGATCCATGGGGGCTCCTCAGGCGCCGAAGCAGTCGCGGACCAGGCCGCGCACCACCGTCGGCAGCTGGCCGTAGATGACCGCACGGTAGCGCAGGCCGCGGCCGGCGCGGGCGAGGCGCTCGCAGGTGCGGGTGCCTTGGCGCTCTTCGCGCCCGACCTGAACGACGTGCAGGCGCGGGAAGCGGGGCGCCACCCGCACCGGGTCCCAGCCGACGTTGGCCACGCCGTCGCTGAGCAGCACGCCGACCCGCTCGCGCCGCCGCGCGCGCGAGAGCTCGTCCACGCCCATCTTCAGGCCGGCCTCGATGTTCGTGTAGCCCTGGGCGGGCACCCGCAGCACCCGGCGCACCAGCTCGCGCACGCCGATGGCCTCGTTGGCCGCGACGAGGCGGTGGGCCACGGTGTCGAAGGCGACCACGCTGACCGCCTCGAGCTTGAGCTTGAGGATGGCGGCGGCCAGCGCGGTCAGCGCGATCTTCTCGCCGGTCATCGACAGGCTCATGTCGAGCATCAGGCAGAGGTCGACCTCGCGCGGCTCGGTGCGGCGCAGCACGAGGTCGGCGGGGCCCCAGGGCCGGGGCTGCTCGAGCGTGGCGTCGAGGTCGAGCTCGCCCTCGGCGGGCAGCCGGACCTCGACGCTGCGGGTCGGGCGGGCGGCGTGGCGCAAGAGCTCGCGGGCCCGGCCGACGATCTCGTCGACGGCGCGATCTTCGACGACGCGGCGCAAGGGGGCCGGCAGCACGCCCTTGAGGCGGTGGAAGTGCTGCGCGGCCTCCCAGCCCGCCGGCAGGGCCGCCGCCTGGGCGTCCAGGTCGGGGTTGGCGATGAACGGCGTGAACTTGTCTTGGTGGGCCGGCGGCCGCATCGTCGCCGTGCGGCTCAGGTTCAGCGTGGGCTGGAGGGGCGCGCGATCAGCGGACTTTTTTTTTCCAGGTCGTCGAGCAGCTGCTCCATCGGGGTCTCGCGGGCGTCGACCAGCTCGATGCGGGTGGGCAGGGCCAGGGCCGCCGCCGCCCGCAGATCGCCGCCGAGCGCGGTGGCCAGATCGGCGATCGCCACCGCGGCGCGCACGCTGGCCCCGCGGCGCACGCGCGGGTCCTCGCGGGTCGCGCGGGCGAGGGCCACCGCGGCGGCCACGATGTCGGCGGCGGGGGCCGAGCGGGCCTCTTGGCGCACGATCCGCTCCTCGTCGGCGGCGCCCTGGTAGCCGAGGCGCACCAGCTCGAAGCGGTCGAGCAGGGCCTCCGACAGGTGGCCGGTCGCCACGAACTCGGCCGGGTTCTGGGTCGCGATGACCACAAAGCCCGGCGCCGCCCGCACCGCGCCGAGCTGGGGCACATGCACCACGCCCTCGTCGAGCGCCGGCAGCAGCACGTTCTGCACGCCCTCGGGCATGCGGTTGAGCTCGTTGATGAACAGCAGCGCACCTTGGCGCATCGCCGCGATGAGCGGGCCGGGCACGAAGAGGTCGGGCTGGTAGCCGCGGGCGAGCACGCCGGGCGGGTCGAAGTGCCCGACCAGCTTGGCCTCGGTGTAGCGGCCGTCGCCGTCGATGCGCAGAAAACCGCGCCCGAGGCCCTCGGCGACCGCGCGGGCCAGCGCGGTCTTGCCGACGCCGACCGGCCCCTCGAGCAGGGCGTTGCGGCCGGTCTGCACGCAGGCGGCCAGCGCGCGCAGCTCGGCGCGGCGGCCGACGATCTGGTGGGCCGACGCCACCGCCTCGGGGTCGAATGTGGTCGAGAGGGTCGTGCTGGTGGTCATTGTGATGCCACTCCCTGTCCAGGTCCGGCGGTGGCCCCGGGGTCGGAGCGGCGCTAACCGAGCCCTCACCGCGTGTCCCGAGCCGCGGCCGGAGGACCCGATGAGCAGCAGCGCGCCGACGGCGCCGAAGTCCCAGAACATCGTCTGGCACGGCGAGACCGTGTCCCGCGAGCAGCGCGAGGCGGCGATGGGCGGCCGCGGGGCGGTGGTCTGGCTGACCGGCCTGTCGGGCTCGGGCAAGTCCAGCGTGGCCCGGCGGGCCGAGCAGCTGCTGCTCGAGCAGGGCGTGCACGCCTATGTGCTCGACGGCGACAACGTGCGCTTCGGCCTCTGCCGCGATCTGGGCTTCTCGCCCCAAGACCGCGCCGAGAACATCCGCCGGGTCGGCGAGGTGGCCAAGCTCTTCGCCGACGCCTGCGTGGTCGTGCTGACCGCCTTTGTCAGCCCGTATCGGGCCGACCGCGACGCGGTCCGCGCGCTGCTGCCCGAGGGCGCCTTCCTCGAGGCCTGGGTCGACACGCCCATCGAGCTGTGCGCGGCGCGTGACCCGAAGGGCCTGTACGAGAAGGCGCGCCAGGGGCTCATCCC
The DNA here is from genome assembly GCA_046051725.1 of Pseudomonadota bacterium. Taxonomy (GTDB): domain Bacteria; phylum Myxococcota_A; class UBA796; order UBA796; family UBA2385; genus JAEUKK01. The sequence goes on from JBJONS010000144.1 coordinate 3,759, forward strand.
CGAGTTCACCGGCGTCTCGGCCCCCTACGAAGCGCCGCTGGCCCCCGAGCTGCACCTGCAGACCGCCGGCCAGACCGTCGATGAGACCGCCGCCGAGGTCATCGCCGGGCTACGGGCCCGGGGACTCATCCGCTGAGCCTCGGCCACCGGCGCGGCGCTCAGCTCGCCAGCGGCAGGCCCGCCTCGATCCGGGCGACCAAGGCCGCCAAGGCCGCGCCGCGGTCGTCGAAGCGCTCGACCCCGCGGGCATCGACGAGCAGGGCCAGCGCGCCGAGGCGGCCGAGCACGTTGGCGAACACGAGGCTGCTGCGGCTGCGGACGCGCTGCTTGTCGGCGATCTCGGCGAGCTGCTCGGGCGTGGTCTCGGGCGAGGCGGCCTTGAAGCTGACCAGCCGCAGGCCGGGCGACCAGCCGTGCAGCTGGTCGATGATCTTGGGCGTCGGGCCGAGGCGCAGCACCAGCTCGGCTTGGCCCGAGGGGATCTTCTGGGGACCCTCGGCCGGCGCGACCCGCTCGTAGTCGCCGACCGCCGCCGCGGCGATGACGACACCCTCGGCGTGGGCGCGGCACCAGCGCTCCATCCGGGCCATCAGGTCGCGGGTCGAGCCGAAGGCCTCTTCGCTGCGGCCGGCGGGGCAGGGCGCGCCCCGGCGGGCGAGGGCGGCGCGCAGCAGGGCCTCTTCGCTGCCGAGCAGGTGGACGGGGCCAACGGGCGCGAGGGCCTCGGCCAGCCAGAGCCCGGTCGCGCCGCTGCTGTTGGCGGAGATGGACCGCATGGCGTCGATGGGGTTTCGCGTGGCGCCAGCGGTGAGGAGGACGGCAGGCACGTCATCTCCGCGGAGGGGAGGAGGGGAGGGCGGCGCGGCGCGGCGTGCGCGCGCGGTCCGGCCGCGGGAGACTGGGGCGGTCTGGTGACAGGCCCGCCCCGCGGCGGCCGCGCCCCCTACTCGTCTGGAGCCCTGATGTCGTCGTTCCCGCCCTACATCGTCGCCGCCGATCGCCTCGAGGCCTGCATGGGGCCGCCGCCCGACGTGGCCATCGTGCTCGGCAGCGGGATGGGCCCGGTGCGGGGCCAGCTCGTCGAGGATCAGGCCCTGGACTACGCCGGGCTGGGCCTGCCGACCCCCGGCGTCGCCGGCCATGGCGGCGAGGCCATCCTCGGGACCCTGGGCGGGGTCCGGGTGCTGCTGCTGAGCGGGCGGGTGCACAGCTACGAGGGCCGCCCGATGGAGGAGGTGGTGCGGGCCACCCGCGCCGTGTGGAAGTGGGGCGTGAAGCGCATGATCTTCACCGCGGCCTCGGGCAGCACCCGGCGAGAGCTGCGCCCCGGCACGCTGGTGCGGCTGACCGACCACATCAACATCACCGGCCTCAACCCGCTGCGGGGGCCCAACGACGACGCGCTGGGCCCGCGCTTCCCCGACATCTCGCGGGCCTACGATCCGCAGCTGGGCGCTGTGCTCGACGAGGCGCTCGACGCGGTGGGCGCGCCCTGGGCCCGGGGCGTCTACTGCTTCACCGGCGGCCCCTCCTACGAGTCGCCGGCCGAGGTGCGCATGGTCGCGGCGCTCGGCGGCGATCTGGTCGGCATGTCGACGGTCCCCGAGATCATCGCCGGGGCCCAGCTCGGCCTGCGCATGGCCGCGGTCGGGGTGGTGTCGAACCTCGGCGCGGGCTTGGCCGACGAGCACCTGACCCACGAGGACGTGACCCGGGTGGTCGGGGGCGCGGCCGACCGGCTGGGCGCGGTCTTCGTGCGCGCGCTGCCCGGCCTGCTGCGGGCCTAGACGGCGTGCAGATCGTGCTCCTGCCCGGCTTTGAGGGCAGCCCCTCGGTCTGGGCCCCCACCGTGGCCGGCCTCGGCGGGCTGGCGGTCGAGGCCCCCCGGCTTCTGGCGGGCGACGGGCTGCCGGGGCAAGCGCGGGCCCTCGCGGCGGCGCTCGGCCCGGGCCCCAAGCTCATCGCCGGGGCCAGCTACGGGGGCTTGCTGGGCTGGGCGCTGGCCGATCTGGTCCAAGACGACGTGCGGGGGCTGATCCTCATCGGCAGCCTCGACCGACCCGGGGCCGCGCCCCGCTGGATGGGGCCCGCTGGGCGGGTCATCGGCGCCCTGGCCGACGGTCCGCGGGCGGCGCTGGGCGGCGCCTGGCGGGCCCGGCTGCGGCGCAGCCTGGGGGAGGACTGCGGCGACCCGGCGCTCATCGCGCAGATCGTCGCCGAGGCCGACGGCTGGGCGGCGCTGCCGTCCCGCCTCGGCGCGATCCAGGCCTGGGGCCTCTCGGCGAGACCGGCGTGCCCGACGCTGTGCTTGGCAGGGCAGGGGAGCGGGGCGCCCGTCGCGGGGGCGGACGCCGGGCTGGCCGGGGTGGAGCGCCGGCGGCTGCCGGGCGGGCCGCGGCCCCACCTGCGCGGGCCGGCGGGCCTGGCGCCGCTGCTGCGGGCCGCCGTCGAGGCGCTGCGATGCGGGTCGCGGCCCTGGTGAGGGCGCGTCCGGCGAGATAGGCCGCCAAGCCCCGCAGATCGATGGGGAGAGGGACGGGGACCCGGCTGGTCGCGCTCCTCTGGCTGTTCGGCCCCGCCCTTTGCCAGCCGGACGCGGACGCGCCCTCGAGATGTTCGGCGACACCCCCCTGGTCATGGTCGAGGACGCCGCTGCACTGCGCGCCCTCGTCGACCACCTCCGAAACGAGCCGGTCATCGGCATCGACACCGAGGCGGACTCCTTCCACCACTACCGCGAGAAGCTGTGCCTCATCCAGATCAGCGACAGGGAGCGTGATTACATCATCGATCCCCTGCTGGTCGCGGACCTGGCGCCGCTCGGCGAGGTCCTCGGCGACGCGAACATCGTCAAGGTGCTGCACGGCGGCGACTACGACGTGGTCTCGCTCAAGCGCGACTACGGCCTGCGCATCCGCAACCTCTTCGACACGATGATCGCGGCGCAGTTCTTGGCGCTGCCGCGCATCGGCCTCGCCGACCTGATCGGCCGGTACTTCGGCCACGCCATCGACAAGAAGTACCAGCGCCACGACTGGGCGAGCCGGCCGCTGCTGACCGAGCACCTCGACTATGCGCGCGGCGACACGCACTTCTTGCTGGCCCTGCGCGAGGTGCTGACGGTCTTCTTGACCCGCACCGGCCGCCTCGACGCCCACGCCGAAGAGTGCGCGCTGCTCGAAGAGCGCGACTGGACCCGCGACGACGACGACGCGACCGCGTTCTTGCGGGTCAAGAAGTGCAACACGCTCGACGCCGACGGGCTGCGGGTCCTGCGCAAGCTCTGGCGCTACCGCGACGGCGAGGCCCGCGCGCTCGACCGCCCGGCCTTCAAGGTGCTGCCCGAAGAGGTGCTGCTCGCGGTCGCCGCCCAGCGCCCGACCGACGACGACGGCCTGCACCACGTGATGCGCCGCGGCTCGAGCATGCACCGCAAGCACGGCCAGGCCCTGCTGACCTGCGTGGTCGAGGGCCTCGCCGACGAGGAGCCGCTGCCCCAGCGCGAGGCCGGCGCCCGCCGCGAGCGCAAGCCCGAGGGCGGCGCGAACATCGACCGCCTGCTTGGCCCGCTCAAGGACTGGCGCAACCGGGTCGTGGCCCGCCGCGGCCTCGCGCCGGTGGTGGTCGCCAACAACAATGTGCTGAAAGAGATCGCGCGCTTGATGCCCGCGACCATGGACGAGCTGGCCGCGGTCCCGGGGATCCGGCGGTGGCAGATCGCCGACTTCGGCGAAGAGCTGCTCAGCGTCGTGCAGAGCGTCGAGGCGCCCGCGGCGAGCAGCAACAGCAAGCGCCGGCGGCGGCGGAAGCGCTGAGCGGCGGCGCGGCAGCCCCAGGCGCGCGCGCCGTGGTCGCCCCGCAGTGACCCTGCGCTCACACGGCACTCACACTGTGCTCACCCCGTGGTCGCCCGGACCGCGGGGTTCGTGCGCGTGGGGCGCGGGGGAGCCGGTCCGTGCGGGGCTTAGGCCCGCGCCGGAACTGCGGGCGCCCGGCTGGGCGCCGGGCCCGCGCCCTCAGGGGCTGTAAACGGCGATGTAGGGCAGGTTGCGGTAGCGCTCGCCGAGATCGAGCCCGTAGCCGACCACGAACTCGTCGGGGATGCTGAAGCCGACGTAGTCGCAGGTGATGTCGACCTCGCGGTGGGCCGGCTTGTCGAGCAGCGAGCAGGTGCGCAGCGACTTCGGACCCCGGACCGCGAGGATCTTGAGGAGGTAGTCCATGGTCAGGCCCGTGTCGATGATGTCCTCGACCACGAGGCAGTGCTGACCCTCGATGGGGTTGCGCAGGTCGTCGGTGATGCGGACCACCCCGGTGGTGCGCGTGCCGCCGTGGTAGCTCGACACGCCGAGGAACTCGCAGCGCACGTCGCCCCCGATGGCGCGCACGATGTCGGCCATGAAGATGAACGAGCCCTTGAGCACCCCGATGACCGTGAGGGGCTCGTCACCGTAGTCGGCCCGGATCTTCGCGCCGAGCTCACGGATGCGAGCTTGGAGGCGGTCTTCTGGGATGAGGACCGAGAGTTGTTCGCGCGCCATGGCTGCCCCCCTTGCGAGGTGGCGGCCTATCCGTGCCACCCCCCGCGGAAGCGCCGGCGCGCGGGGCGATCCTGTGAACCGAAACGCGCGGGCTGGGCACGGTTTTGACACATAGGGCGGCGCGCGGGCGGCGGTCCACGGCCGGCCGTTGGGAGGCCGGGGGCCGCGCGCGCACGGGCGCTGCGGCCG
>JBJONS010000145.1:0-4748 GCA_046051725.1 Pseudomonadota bacterium
GCCCACCGCCCTTGACCCCACCGCCGCAGACCCCTCCGCTGGAGCCCCCCGATGCACGCCCACCGCCCCCGCGCCCTCCTCCTCCCTCTCCTGCTCCGGGCCTGCACCCCCGCCGACAAGGCCGACGGCGCCGATGGCGGCGCGGGCGATGACGCCGGCAGCGATGGCGCTGCCGACGACGGCATGGGCGGCGACGACGGCAAAGACGACGGCGGGGATGGCGCAGGAGACGGCGGAGGCGGCGATGGTGGAGGCGACGGCGGCGCGGCCACAGGCTGCCGCGCGACGCCGCCCGATCCGGACCGGGATCGCGTCGTCATCGTCGCCTTGCCCTACGCCGACGACGGCAGCCCGGCGAACCAGTGGGCGGTCTGGCGCCTGGGCCGCGATGGCAGCCTCACCGACACCGGCGCGCGCCTGACCGCCGGGCGCGCCACCACCGGCCGGGTCCAGTTCACCCCCGACGGCAGCCTCGCCCTCGCCGCGCAGGCCGACGGCACCGTCGTGGTCTTCGGCATCGACGACGATGGCGTGGTGAGCGTGATCGAAGAGGGTTGGGATGACGACATCTACGCCGGCACGCTCAGCGTGCACCCGAGCGGCGAGCGGGCCTGGCTGATCAACGAGAGCTGGCCCGAGTCCGGCGGCGGCGCGTTCGCGGTCGACATCGACTGCGAGACCGGCGCGCTGACCCGCGCCGACGAGACCTTCGTCACCAAGAACGCCAACGCGATGGTGCACATCGCCCCCGACCGCGCGCTGGTGGCCGGGCGGCTGGTGGCGGGCGGCCCGGCCGCCGACGAGCTGAGCCTGGTCCAGCTGACCGACCGCACCGCCCTGACCTCGGCTGACCCCTTTGGCGACGACGAGGCCATCGTCAGTGATCTGGCCGCCTTCCCCGCCAACGGCGGCCTGCTCGCGGTGCTCGCCGACAACAACCTGTTCTCGGAGTCGAGCAACCGCCTCGGTCCCGTGACGCTGCGGGGCGACGAGATGACCCCCGGCGCGCCGGTCTCGGTCGAGGACCCGGTGTCGGTGGTGGCCTCGCCCTTCGGCGACGCGGTGCTGGTCTCGAGCGGCTACGGCGACACGGCCTTCGTGTTCCGCGTGACCGACGACGACGCCGCGCCGCTCGAGGCGGCGGGCAGCCCCACCTGGGTCGGCCGCGGCCCGTCCTTGCCCGCCGACGCGGTCGTGGTCCAGGGCGGGCCCTCGGACGGCCTCGTGCTGCTCGTCGAGGTCGAGGGGGTCCGCCGCCTGCGCTTCGTCGGCGGCGGCGAGGTCGTCGATCTGGGGCTGACCGGCTTCGGCGGCGGCATCGACCAGATCCCCGGCGCGATCGGCGTGCAGCCCTAAGGCCCTGCGCCGGGCCGGCCGATCAGCGGCGGCGCCACCGGGCCGGCCGACCCGCCGCCCGTGCCGCGCCAGCGGGGTCGCAGGCGTGCCACGCGGCGCCGACCGCGCAGGTGGCGACCAGCCCGCCGGCGACCAGCCCGAGGGCAGCGAGGGCCAGCGCGGCGCGCGGCCCGTCGAGCAGCGCCCCAGCGGCGGCGCCCGCGGCGGCCTCGACCCCGGCGAGGCGCAGGGCGAGCCAGCGGGCCCGCGCGCCCGACCAGGGCCGACCCCGCCCGGCCACCCAGAGCCCGAGGCCGGCCCCGAGCCCGAAGCTGAGCAGCGGCAGGGTGAGCCCCGGCGCGCCGAGGGCGGCGGACACACCCCAAGCGCCGGCCTGGGCGGTGAGCCCGGCCCCGGCGCCAGCGGCCAGCGCGCGCGGATCGGCGGCGGGCACCGGCGCCTCGGGCCAGTCCCAGATGTCGCCGGGCGCGTGCTCGAGCCCGTCGTGCTGCGGCTCCGCGCGCGCGCGGGCGAGGGCATCCCCCCTCCGGTTCCGCTTTGGCATTCTCCCCCGATGCGGTCGTAACCTGACCGTCACCCGTGGCCAGCGTGGCCTTCCGGCCGCAAGAGGCTGCGCGCTGCGGGGCCAAGCCGGGCTGTTCAGTAGCCGGCGCAGACGGGCGCGCGTTAGCCCCGCCGGCCCTGGCGCGCGCAGCGTCGGCACCCCCTCCTCGCGCCTCCGCGGAGTTGCCGTGAGCCCCCCTGTTGACACGCCGCCGGCCGCTGCCGGCCCTGGGCCCACCGCCACGGGCACCAGCGCGGCCTACTTCGACGTCGACGGCACGCTGGTCGGCACGAACCTGCTCCAGCCGACGCTCTACTACATGCTCAACCAGGCGCGGCCCGACCTCTCGGCGCTGCGCCTCGGCCGGGCCCTGCTCGGCGCCCCGGCCATGGCCCTCGCCGAGCTCCAAGACCGCCGGCTGTTCAACGAGCTGTTGTTCTCGAACTACCGGGGCATGAGCGAGGACCGCATGATCCTCGTCGCCGGCGACGTGTTCGAAGACGTCATCCAGCCCCGCATCTTCCACGGGGCCAAAGAGCTGGTGGCCAAGTGCAAAGACGCTGGCCAGCGCGTCGTTCTGGTGACCGGTAGCCTCGACCACACGACCGAGCACCTGGCCCGCCACCTCGGCGCCGACGACTGCATCACCAACCGCCTCGAGTTCAAGGACGGCTACGCCACCGGCAAGCTGCTGCGCCCAGTGGTGGCCGGCCCCGAGAAGGCCGCGCTGATGGTCGCTGACGCGCGCAAGCACGGCCACGACCTGCTCCGCTGCCACGCCTACTCGGACTCCTACTCCGACGTGCCCATGCTCTCGGTCGTGGGGCACCCCAACTGCATCAACCCGGACGAGCGCCTCGCCCGCCTCGCGCGCGCCTACCGCTGGCCCATCCTCGACATCAACGTGCCCGAGCGCAAGTCCACCCGGCCCAAGGCCGCGGCCAGCCGCTGAGGAGCCCCCCATGAGCGTTGACCATCCCTGCGTCGTCACCATCGACCACCGCTCGCGCCCCCGGGTGCTCTTCTCCGGCACCAAGCTGGTCGAGGTCGATCTGCCGGTCGGCAGCAAGGTGCTGTACCCGAAGAAGCCCATGGCCGGCCTCGCCGACCCCGACGCGGCCGTGCGCTACGCGCTGAACCACCCGCTGGGCACCCCGCCCCTCTACGCCAAGCTGCGGCCGGGCATGCGGGTGACCATCGCCATCGACGACCTCAGCATGCCGCTGCCCCCGATGAAGGGGCCGGACTGCCGCCAGCGGGTCCTCGAGCCGGTGCTTGAGCTGCTCGACCAGCACGGCATCGACGACATCGAGCTCATCATCGCGGTGGCCTTCCACCGCCACATGACGCCCGACGAGATCAAGCACGTGGTCGGCCCCAAGACCTTCCACCGCTTCTGGCCCGACCGCCTCTACAACCACGACGCCGAGAAGCCCGGCGGCCTGACCTACCTCGGCACCACCGAGGACGGCATCGAGGTCGAGGTCAACAGCCGGGCCGCCGCCAGCGATCTCGTCATCTACGTCAACCTCACCTTCGTGCCGATGAACGGCGGCTACAAGTCGCTCGGAACGGGCCTGGTCGGCTACCGCACCCTGCGGGGGCACCACAACCCCTCCTCGGTGCGCATGAGCGGCTCCTACATGGAGCCCAAGCGCAGCGAGCTGAACCGCCGCATGGTCAACGTCGGCCGGCTCATCGAAGAGAAGCTCGATGTCTTTCACATCGAGACCACCGTCAACAACCGCATGTTTGACAAGCCGCTCGACATCCTCGGCAAGAACGAGGATGATCTGAGCGCGCTCGAGTGGCAGGGCCTGCGGGCCCTGGTCAAGACCCTCGACAAGCTGCCCCAGCCAGCCCGGCAGGCCATCTTCGAGAAGGTGCCCGCGCCCTACGAGATGATCGGCGTCTTCGCCGGCGCCTGCGAGCCTGTGCACGACGCCATCCTCGAGAAGTGCCACCAGCAGCTGCTCGTGCCCATCGAGGGGCAGTTCGACGTGGTGGTCTTCCCGATCCCCTACATCAGCCCCTACAACGTCGGCGCCTACCTCAACCCGCTGCTGGTCAGCGTGATGGCCGAGGGCTACCTCCACAACCTGCACCGCGGCGCGCCCTTGCTCAAGAAGGGCGGCACGATGATCATCCTGCACCCCTGCAGCGACATCTTCGACCGCGAGCAGCACCCGGCCTACACCGAGTTCTTCCACAAGCTGCTGACCCAGACGCGCGACGCGATGGAGCTGCACAAGAAGCACGAGGCCGAATTCCGCCGGCACCCGGGCTACATCCAGCAGTACCGCACCGGCAAGGCCTACCACCCCGTCCACCCCTTCTACATGTGGTACTGGGGCGAGAACGGCCGCCAGCACCGCGGTCGGGTCATCGTGGTCGGGGCCGACAACGAGTACGTGCCCGGCGTGCTCGGCTACGAGACGGCGAGCAGCATGGCCGAGGCCCTGCGCATGGCCAAAGAGGCCCGCCCCGACGGCGCGACCGGTGAGCCCTCGGTCGCCTGCTTCCGCATCTGCCCGGTGCTGATGGCCGACGTGAACCCTGAGGCGCCCCCGCCGGCCATCGAAGCCGAGGCGGACTGAGCCCAGCCCCCGGCGCGCCCGCCCGCGCGCCCGCCGCGCCCCCCGCCGCGCCCAGCCTGAGCGCGCGCGCCCTCCCCCGGGAGAGGACATGAACACCGACCTGCACGCCAACCCCGCCCCTGTCGTCCCCCAGCGCGCGGCCCCGCCGCTGGACCTCGACGCCCTGCTCGCGGGGGCCCGCATCCTGGTGATGGGCGGGACCGGCTTCCTAGGCACGGTCTGGTTCTCGATGCTGCTCCACCGCTTCCCGC
>JBJONS010000146.1:0-8650 GCA_046051725.1 Pseudomonadota bacterium
GGCGGCGGGGACGATGATCTGGCGTGGTGGATGGCGCGGTGGGCGGGGCCCTGAGGGCAGAGGGCGGCGGCGCCCCGCCCCTCACCAGCGGTAAAAGCCCTGGCCGCTCTTCTGGCCGAGCTTGCCCGCCGCCACCATCTCGCGCATCAAGGGCGGCGGGGTGAACGCCGGGTTGCCCAGCGCGCCGGCGAGGTACTCGCCGATGTGCAGGCGCACGTCGAGGCCGACCATGTCGGTCAGGCGCAGGGGGCCGACCGGGTGGCGGTAGCCGAGCACCATGGCCTTGTCGATGTCTTCGGCGCTGGCGACGCCGTCTTGCACCATGCGGATGGCCTCCATGCCCAGCGCCACGCCCAGCCGGCTGGTGGCAAAACCGGGCATGTCGCGCACCGAGATGCACTCTTTGCCGATGGCCGCGCCAAAGCGCAGCGCGGCGTCGAGCACCGCGGGCGTGGTGCCCGCGTGGTGAATGACCTCGAGCAGGGCCATGATGTGCACGGGGTTGAAGAAGTGCAGGCCGACGACCGCGCCGGGGTCGGGCGCGGCGGCGGCGATGGCGCCGATCGAGATCGAGCTCGTGTTGGTGCCGAAGACCGCGCCCGGGGCGAGGTGCGGCGCGAGCTCACGCAGCAGGCCCTGCTTGAGCGCGAGCTTCTCGGGGATGGCCTCGACCACCAGATCGGCGCCGTCGGCGGCCGCGGCGAGCGCGGTGGTGGTCGACAGCCGACCGAGAGTGGCAGCGGCCTCATCGGCGCTGAGCTTGCCCTTGGCGACGCCCTTGTCGAGGTTGGCGCGCACCGCGTCGGCCCCGCGGGCGACCGCGGCCTCGGTCAGATCATAGAGGCGCACCGTCAGGCCGGCGGCGGCGCAGACCTGGGCGATGCCGTGGCCCATGGTGCCCGCGCCGATGACGGCGACGGTCGAGAAGGGAGAGGGGGGCAGGCTCACGGGGGCTCCGCGGGGTCGAGGGGGTGCGGGGGCGGGCAGCGCGGCGGGCGGGGCCCGGGCTCAGACCCGCTCGATGATCAGGCTGAGGCCCTGGCCGACGCCCACGCAGAGGCTGGCCATGCCGAGGGTCTTGTCGTGGCGCTCGAGCGCGCAGAGCAGCGTGGTCAGGATGCGGGCGCCCGAGCAGCCGAGCGGGTGGCCCAGCGCGATGGCGCCGCCGTGCACGTTGACCCGGTCGGCGTCGAGGCCGAGCTGCTGCATCACGCCGAGGCTCTGGGCGGCGAAGGCCTCGTTGAGCTCGATGAGGTCGAGATCGCCGACCTGCAGGCCGGCCCGCTGCAGGGCGAGGTGGGTGGCGGGCACCGGCCCGAGGCCCATGACCCGCGGGTCGACGCCGGCGGCGCCGGCCGAGAGCACCCGGGCGCGGGGGCGCAGCCCGAGCGCGCGGGCCTTGCCGGCGGTCGCGATCAGCAGCGCCGCGGCGCCGTCGTTGAGCGTCGAGCTGTTGCCGGCGGTCACGCTGCCCCCGGCGCGAAAGGCCGGCTTGAGCTTGGCCAGCGCGGCCAGGGTGCTGTCGGCCCGCGGGCCCTCGTCGGCGGCGAGCTGGGCCGGGCGCTTGCTGTCGCCGATCTCGACGGCCAGCAGCTCGTTGGCGAAGGCGCCGGCGGCCTGGGCGGCGACGGCCTTGCTGTGGCTGGCCAGGGCGAAGGCGTCTTGGTCGGCGCGGGAGATCCCGAGCTGCGCGGCCACGTTCTCGGCGGTCTCGCCCATGGCCTCAAGCGGAAACAGAGCCTCCATCTTGGGGTTTGGGTAGCGCCAGCCGAGGCTCGTGTCGTAGACCGTGACGTTGCCGGCCTTGGGCAGCTGGGGGCCGCGGGCCATCGAGTAGGGCGCCCGGCTCATGCTCTCGACGCCGCCGGCGAGCAGCAGCGCCCCCTCGCCGCAGCGGGCGGCGCGCGTGGCCTGCACCACCGCCTCGAGCCCGCTGGCGCAGAGGCGGTTGAGGGTCACCCCGGGCACCTTTTGGGGCAGACCGGCCAGCAGCAGCGCCATGCGGGCCACGTTGCGGTTGTCTTCGCCCGCCTGGTTGGCGCAGCCGAGGAAGACCTCGTCGAGCTCGCCCTCTGGCGCGCCGCTCTGGTCGACCACCGCCCGCAGCACCAGGGCGGCGAGGTCGTCGGGCCGCTGCCCGGCGAGGCCCCCGCCAAAGCGCCCGATCGGCGTGCGGAGGGCGTGAACAATGACCACATCGTCATCGAGCAAGGGGCGGCTGGCGCGGCTCGTCAAGGGGCACCTCAGGCCCGCCGCCTAACCGCTGGGGAGCGCGAGGTCGGGGGGCGGGGGGCCAGCCCCCCGCAACACCCCCCGGCCGGCGCCGCGGCGTCGGGCTCCGCCTCGCGCGCGCCAGGCCGACCGCAGGGCCGCCGCAGGCGGGTCGACCGGCTTGGGCCGGGCGACCAAGGCCGAAGGCCGCGCCCGCAGGGGGGCCGCCGCCCGCCCCGCGGGCGGGGCGCCCGGACCGATCAGCCGGCCAAGCGGGCCCGCAGCAGGGCCTCGAGGCGGGGCGCGGGCACCGGCGGGCTGAACAGGTAGCCCTGGCCCACATTGCAGCCGCCGCGCGCGAGGTAGTCGCGCTGGTCTTCTTGCTCGATGCCCTCGGCCACGGTCTTGAGGCCGAGCAGGTGGCCGAGCTTGATGATCATCTCGGCGATCGCCGCGCTGTCGGTGTCTTTGCAGACGCCGTCGACAAAGGCGCGGTCGATCTTCAGCGTGTCGACCGGGAACTCGCGCAGGTAGCGCAGCGAGGCGTGGCCGGTGCCGAAGTCGTCGATCGCGATGCCCACGCCGATCTGCTTGAGGCGGGCCAGGGTGGCCACCGCGCTGGTCACGTCGCGCATGACCATGCTCTCGGTGACCTCGAGCTCGAGCGCGTCGGGCGGCAGGTGGGCGTCGTCGAGGGCCTGCTGCACCAGCCCGGTGAGGTTGCGCAGGCTGAGCTGCTTGACGCTGAGGTTGACCGCGACCGACTCGAGCGGCAGGCCCATCGCCATCCAGGCGGCCTGCTGCTTGCAGGCCTCTTTGAGCACCCACTCGCCGATCGGCACGATGAGGCCGGTCTCTTCGGCGAGCGGGATGAACCAGCCGGGCGCGATGAGCCCCCGCTCGGGGTGCCGCCAGCGGATCAGGGCCTCGGTGCTGACGTACTTGTTCGTCTGCAGGTCGATCTTCGGCTGGTAGTAGAGCTCAAACTCGCCGCGGTCGAGGGCCTTGCGCAGCGAGGCCTCGAGCCACAGCCGCTCGTCGGCGCCGTCGCGCTGGCTGCGGTTGAAGACCCGCACGTTGTTCCCGCCGCTGTCTTTGACCTCGTACATCGCCGCGTCGGCCCGGCGCAGCAGGGTCTCGGCGTCGGCCCCGTCGATCGGGTAGCGCGCGATGCCGACGCTGGCCGAGACGACCAGCTCGTACTCGCCGACCACGAAGGGGACCTCGAGCGCGGCGATCAGGCGGCGCGCCAGCTCGAGGCTGAGCTCATCCTCGCCCACACCCGGCGCGAGCACGGCGAACTCGTCGCCGCCGAGCCGGGCGAGCAGGGCGTCGGCGCCGGTCGGGTGGGCGTGCAGCACGCGCTCGAGGCGGTCGGCCGCCGAGCGCAGCAGCTGGTCGCCGGTGGTGTGGCCGAGCGTGTCGTTGATGCGCTTGAAGCGGTCGAGGTCGACGAAGAGGACCGCGAGGGGCGAGCTGGTGGCGGCGGCGTGGGCCACCGCCTCTTCGAGGGCGGCGGTGAAGCGGGCGCGGTTGGCCCGGCCGGTGACCACGTCTTGGAAGGCGAGCTCTTGGATGCGGCGCTGGCTCTGCACCTGCTCGGTGATGTCGTGCACCGTGCCGATGAGCAGGGTCTCGCCGGCGTCGGCGTCCTGCACGAACTCGCCGTGCTCTTGCACCCAGCGCAGGCCGTCTTCGCCGCCCTCTTCGTGGATGCGGTAGCGCAGGTCGTAGCCCTCGCGGCGGTCGAGCGCGCGGGCAAAGGCGCTGAGCGTGCGGTCGCGATCCTCGGTCAGCACGTGCTGGTGCAGATCGGCGTAGGTGCGGGGCTCGACGCTGAGGCCCATCAGGCGGCGGGCCTCGCCCGAGCACTCGAGGCGGCCGGCGCTGAGCTCGAGCACCCAGTTGCCGAGGCGGGCGATGCGCTGGGCGATGGCGAGGTGGCGCTCGGACCGGCGCAGGCGCTCAAAAGCGCCGACGGCCCGCAGCAGGAACCGGACGCGGTCTTGCAGCAGGCGGGGGTGGAAGGGCTTGCTGATGAAGTCGGTGGCGCCGGCCTCGTAGGCCCGGGCCACCGCGTCTGGCTCGTCGCTGCCGGTCATCACCATGATCGGCAGCGTGCGGCCGCCGGGCATCGAGCGCAGGGCGCGGCAGGTGGTAAAGCCGTCCATCCCGGGCATCTGCACGTCGAGCACGATGAGATCGGGCAGCTGCGCCCGGAAGCGCTCGAGCGCGCTGAGGCCGTCGGCGGCCTCGTCGACCACGAAGGACTCGCGCCGCAGCGCCGCGCCGAGCATCTTGCGCATCCCGGGGTCGTCGTCGATCACCAGGATGTTGGCGATGGTCTCTGGGGCGCGCATGCGGGCTCCGGGCGATGGGCGAGCGGGGGGCTGGGGTCGGGCGGCCTTCGGACCAGCGCGGCCGACCTGTTGTCCAGAGTTGTCTGCGCGCAGCGGCGGCGCGGGCGGGGGACCGGGCGCCAGGGGTGCGGCCTCCCCCTGACCCGCCCTACGGATCGGCGGGCGGCGGGCTCAACGCCCAGCCGCTGGGCCTCCGCACTTTTCCGCAGCGGCGCGCCGGGGCGCTGCGGACCTCGCAAGGGCCTCCGCGCGCGGTAGACTCCCGCCATGCGCGTCCTCATCGTCCAGCCTCCCCGCATGTACTGGCCCTACACCTCTGAGGGCGACAACTTCCTGTTGCAGCAAGCGCTGCCCGCCCTCGCCGGCGCGCTGCGCGCCGAGCCCGGCGTCGAGGTCATCGTCCTCGACTGCATGCCCCTGCACATCGGCTGGAAGAGCCTCGCCGACGAGATCAAGCGCCTCGACCCCGATGTGATCGGCTGCGGCGAGAACCACGCGCTCTACGCCAGCGAGGCGCTGCGCTTCTTCCGCCTGTGCAAAGAGGCCGCCCCGCGGGCCAAGACCGTGGCCGGCGGCGGCCACTTCACCAACCTCGCCCACCGCTACCTCAAGCCCGGCAGCGACATCGACTTTGTGTGCATCGGCGAGGGCGAGGTCACGATCGTCGAGCTGGTGCGCGAGCTGGCCAAGGCGAACCCCGACCTGGGCCGGGTCGACGGCGTGGCCTGGTTCAACGGCGAAGAGATGGTGCGGAACAACCCGCGCCGGCTGGTGCAAGACCTCGACACGATCCCGCTGCCCGCCTACGATCTCATGCCGATGGAGCTCTACGGCCGCAGCCGCTACCTCTTCTCGCCGGGCGGCACGACCATCCACCACAGCCGCGGCTGCGTGAGCAAGTGCAGCTTCTGCGCGTGGTGGACGACGATGGCCGACCGCAAGTACGACGCCGACGGCAACGCCCAGCTGCGGCCGCGGTGGCGCAGCAAGTCGGTCGGCCGGGTCTTCGAAGAGCTCGAGCTGCTCTACTGGAAGCACGGCAAGCGCGGCTACGTCTGGGTCGACGAGAGCTGGAACATCGACCCGCACTTCAATGACGAGTTCGCCGAGACCATGCTGCGCAGCGGCATGCAGACCAAGTGGTTCGCGTTCATGCGGGCCGACTGCATCGTGCGCGACGAGAAGAGCGGCATCCTCGAGAAGCTGGTGCGCGCCGGGCTCAGCCACATCCTCATCGGCGTCGAGCGCGCCGATGACGACGCGCTGACCCTGCTCGACAAGCGCTTCTACACCAAGGGCGTGGCCCGCCAGGCGCTCGAGATCTTCAAGCGGCGCTACCCCGAGGTCTTTGTGCAGGCGACGTTTATCGTCGGCGTCAAAGAAGAGAGCAAAGAGACGCTGCAACGCCAGCTCGACATGGCCAAGTCGCTAGACGTCGACTTCCCGGCCTTCCACCCCATCACGCCGGTGCCGGGCACGCCGATCTACGACGAGGCCATCGCCAACGGCCACATCACCGAGGATGACTTCGACAATTTCGACTGGCTGACCCCCGTGCTCGACAGCCAGTACATGACCAAGGACGAGATCGCCGAAGAGATCTGGCGCCTCAACCGCGAGCTGGTCAACAACCGCTGGCTGGCCAAGGGCCTGCTCAGCCGCGTGCCCTACAAGCGCGACATGTACATGTGGTTCACCAAGGTGAGCGCGGCGATGGCGGTCGAGGCCATCAAGCGCCGCATCAGCCCGCTCAACGTCGAGCACTACCAGCAGCTCGTCAAGCCCGAGTGGTACGACCGCTGAGCCGTGGTCAACGGCCGGGCCGACAGATAGCGGCGGCGGGAGAGACGCGGCGGGCCCGGAGGTCCGCGGCGGCCCCCCGACGCCGGGCGGCCTGGAGGCGAGATGAACGCGAAGGTGGAGCTGCCGGCGGGGGTCAGCCTCCCGCTCAACCTGGGGCTCAACGACGGCACCTACTGCCCCCAGGCCTCGCTCGACGCGATGCTGCGGTTCAATCACCGCACCTCGCTGCGCAACTACACCGACGCGAACAACGACCGCCTGCGCGGCGCCATCGCCGCGGCCGACGGGGTGCACGCCGACAACGTGTTCCTGCAGAACGGCTCGGGGCCCATCCTCAAGCAGGTGGTGCCGCACGTCATTCGCTCGACGATCAAGGCCAGCCCCAAGCGCATCGCCCGGCACCTGATCGCCAAGAACGGCTACCCCATCATCACGCCGCGGCTGACCTACTCGAAGGTGCCCCGCAAGGCGTCCGAGCTGGGCCTGACCGTGCACATGCTGCCGCTGGCGCCTGAGGACGGCTTCCGCCTCAACGTCGACCTGCTCGACCAGCGCCTGCAGAAGCAAGAGGGCTTCGTCTACATCACGTCGCCGAACAACCCGACCGGCAACGTGCTGATCACCCGCAAGCAGCTCGAGCCGCTGCTGCAGCGCTACCCGACCAGCACCTTCTGGATCGACGAGGCCTACGTCCAGTACGTGGATGAGGCCGAGCACGAGTACATCTCGCCGCTGGTCGCGCGCTACCCCAACCTGCTGGTCAGCCGCACCTTCTCGTTCGCCTACGGCCTCGCCGGGCTGCGGGTCGGCTACCTGCTGGCCAACCCCCAGCTGGTCAAAGACCTCAACGGCCAGCTCACCGACTACCGCGTCGGCATGCTGCAAGAGGCGATGGTCATCGCCGGCCTGCACGACAAAGAGCACCTGCCCTTCGTGCGGGACACCTGCGCGACCGAGCGCGCGGTGCTGCTCGCCGGCATGGGCGCGATGAAGGGCGTCGAGGCCTTCCCGAGCCAGGTCAACTTCATCTTCGCGCGCTTCACCGACGGGCGCACCGGCGCCTGGCTCAAGGCCCGCATGGCCGAGCGCGGCATCCAGATCAAGTGCTTCGACCCCTTCGCCGGCGAGCGCTACGACGAGTACTTCCGCGTCACGCTGGGCGTGGCCGCCGAGAACCTGTACTTCCTCGACGTCATGCGCGACGTGCTCGCCAAGGGCTGAGCGGCGCGGGCAGCGCTGCCGGCGCCCCCGCCACCGTCCGGTCGGCGCGCCCGCGGCCCGACCCTCAGCGGTTGAGCCAGTCGTTGAGCATGACGTCCGAGTCTTGCATGCTGCCGACGACGAGGTTCAGCGCGACGCTCTCGGGCGCGGGGCCGTTGCTGAGCTCGGCCAAGATCCAGGTCGCCTGCAGGCGCCGCGTGCCGCCCTCGTGCGGGACGTTGACCGCGAGGAAGTACTGCGCGGGAACCGTGAGCCAGTCGACGTCCACGTCGGCGGGCTTGACCAGCCAGGTGCGCTGCACCGAGGCGAACAGCGGCTCGCCATCTTCGGTGCGCTGGAACTCGACCCAGCGGTACTCGGCCTTGAAGTTGGCCCGCAGCTCGCCGAGCACGGGGTAGTCGGCGACGCTGTAGACCTTAAACGCCAGCTCTTCGCACTCTTTGGCGTTGTAGCAGCTCGCCGAGTCGCTGTAGGTGCGGTCGTACTGCAGGTAGCTGCCCTCGTAGACCTTCGTGAAGTCGCCCTGGGTCAGCACCTTGGTGGCCTTGGCGACCCCCTCGTCGAGCCGGCTGGCCACCGCGGCGCCGACCATGCCCTCGGTCTTGCGCTCTTTGCCGTCAAGCGTGCCGAGCGCGCCGCCGCTGGGGTTCTCGATGGTGTAGCCCTCGAGCGTGGCCTCGAAGTTGCCGTCGAGCCACTTGTCGAGGTTGTGCACGCCCACGCTCAAGGCGTCGGTGTCTTCGTCGCCCATGTGCTCGAAGAGGTAGCCCGCGAGGGCCTCGAGCTTGGCGGGCGCCTCGGGCGGCTTGCGGCACGCAGGGAGGACCAAGAGGGCGGGCAGCAGAGAGCGGAGGTGCATCGGGCGCTCCGGGTCAGGGGGCGTGGGGAGTGTAGCGCAGCAGGGGGCGCCGGGTGCGCCCGCGGCCGCCGACGCCGCCCCGGGCCGTTGCTTCACGCAGGGCCCCGCAGGGCGCCTTCGCCGCCCTCTGCGCTCGCCCGCGGGGCCGGCCGCGGCCGAGGTCCGCGGCCGCGCGGGCTCGGTCGCTGCGCGACCG
>JBJONS010000147.1:0-3578 GCA_046051725.1 Pseudomonadota bacterium
GCACTTGACAGGGCGGGCCGCAAGCCATAAATGCCCGTGCACCCCCGGGGTATAGCTCAGCCTGGTAGAGCGCTTGAATGGGGTTCAAGAGGTCGCACGTTCGAATCGTGTTACCCCGACCATCATGTGAGGCCCCGTAGCTCCAATCGCTACGGGGCCTCCTTGCTTTTGCGGCCATGCCGCCCGAGGAGCGACCGTGTCCACGCCCTCCACTTCCGAGACCAACAACTTCCTCCGCGCCATGATCCGCGATCACCTCGCGGCCGGCATGCACACGCACGTGGCCACGCGCTTCCCGCCGGAGCCGAACGGCTACCTGCACATCGGCCACGCCAAGTCGATCTGCCTCAACTTCGGCCTCGCGGCTGACTTTGGTGGCGTCTGCAACCTGCGTTTTGACGACACCAACCCGCTGACCGAGGACATGGAGTACGTCGAGGCGATCAAGGACGCCGTGCGTTGGCTTGGTTTTGATTGGGGCGACCGCGAGTACTACGCCAGCGACTACTACGAGCAGCTCTACGCCTGGGCCGAGAAGCTCGTGCTCCAGGGCGACGCCTACGTCTGCTTTTTGAGCGAAGAGCAGTTCAAGGACTGCCGCGGCACCGTGCAGGGCCCCGGCAAGGCCTCGCCGACCCGCGACACGAGCCCCGACGAGAACCTCGCCCTGCTTCGCCGGATGAGGGCCGGCGAGTTCGACGAGGGCGCCTGCGTGCTGCGCGCCAAGATCGACATGGCCAGCCCCAACATGAAGATGCGCGACCCGCCGATGTACCGCATCAAGAAGGCGCACCACTACCGGCGGGGCGACGCCTGGTGCATCTACCCGATGTACGACTACGCCCACGGGCTCAGCGACGCCATCGAGGGCGTGACCCACAGCCTCTGCACCCTTGAGTTTGAGAACAACCGCGAGCTCTACGATTGGTACGTGCAGAAGGTCGGCTTCGCCCAGCCGCCTGAGCAGACGGAATTCGCCCGCCTCGACCTGACCCACGTCATCGTCAGCAAGCGCTACCTGCGCCGCCTGGTCGAAGAGGGCCGGGTCGACGGCTGGGATGACCCCCGCATGCCGACCCTGGCCGGCCTGCGCCGCCGGGGCGTGCCGGCCGCGGCCATCCGGGCCTTCGTCGAGCGCGTGGGCGTCGCCCGCGCCAACTCGGTCGTCGAGTACGCCCTGCTCGAGCACGCGATCCGCGAAGAGCTGCACAAGTCGGCCCCCCGCCGGCTGGTGGTCGAAGAGCCCCTGCCGGTGGTGGTCGAGGGCCTCGGCCCGGCGCGCAGCCTGGTGGCCGCCGACCTGCCGCCCGAGCTCGGGCTGGGCGGCAGCCGCGAGGTGCCGCTGAGCGAGGCCATCTTCATCGAGCGCAGCGACTTCTCGGACGCGCCGGTGGCCGGCTGGAAGCGCCTCAGCCCCGGCGGGGTGGTGCGCCTGCGCCACGCCGGCCTCATCCGCTGCGTGGGGGTGGAGCGGTCGGCCGACGGCGCGCTGATCGGCCTGCGCTGCGCCAAGCTCAGCGAGGACGAGGCCGCCGCCGCCGGCAAGGGCGTCGGCACCATCCACTGGGTCGACCAGGCCACCGCGGTGCCCTGCACGCTGCGCGTCTACGACCAGCTCTTCGCCGCCGAGCGCCCGGGCACCGAGCGCGACCTGCTCGAGGATCTGCACCCCGACAGCAAGAAGGTCATCGAGGGCGTGGCAGAGGCCAGCCTCGCCGCGCCGGCGGTCGGCGCCGCCTTCCAGTTCGAGCGCCTCGGCTTCTTCGCCGCCGACCCCGACAGCCGGCCTGGCCACCCGGTCTTCAACCGCGTGGTCGCGCTCAAGGACGGTTTTGTGCCCAAGGCCGCCGAGCCCAAGCCCGCGCCGGCCAAGGCCGAGCCCAAGCGCGCCGCCGCGCCGGCCCCGGCCGAGGCCGCCCCGCCCGAGGTGCAGGCCGCCGCCGCCGCCTGGGGCGTGAGCGAGACCGTGGCCCGGGCGCTGGTCGCCGAGCCGGCCCGCGCCGCCTGGGCCGAGGCCGCGGTGGCCGCCGGCGCGCCCCGCGCCGACGCCGCCAACCTCGTGTGCAACGAGCTGGCGCGGCTCTCGCTGGACGGGCTGGGCTTCGGCCCCGCCGAGGCCGGGGCGGCCCTCGCCGCGGTCGCCGCCGGCGCGCTGCCCCGGGGCCTGCTGCGCCAGGCCCTCGCCGAGGCCGCGCAGGGCGGGCTCACCGCCCGCATCGAGGCCCTGCGCGCCGCCGCGGCCGCGGCACCGGCGCTCGACGCCCAGATCGACGCGCTGCTGGCCGATCACCCCGCCGAGGCCGCCCGCCTGCGGGCCGGAGACCAGAAGCTGCTCGGCTTCTTCCTCGGCCAGCTCAAGCGCCGCGCCCCCAGCGCGGATCCGGCTGAGGCCCGGCGCCTGCTGCAGGCCGCCGCCGGGGCCTGAGCCCGCGCGCCGGCCGACCCCACGCACCCTTCGGAGCGGACCATGTCCAGCGCCCCCGCCGAACTCTCCGCGCTGCTCGCGCGCCTCGACGCCGCCGCGGCGCGGGGCCGGCGCGCCGGCCTGCCCCCGGACGTGATCCGCCGAGAGGGCGGGGAGCACGCGCTGCACGTCGTCTTCGGCTGCATCATCCACGGCGACGAGGTGGGCAGCCTGCCCGCCGCCGCAGCGCTGCTCGACGACCTCGACGCCGGCCGCCTGCGCTTCGGCGGCCGGCTCAGCGTGGTGCTGGGCAACCGCCCCGCCGCGCTGGCCGGGGTGCGCTTCGTCGAGCAAGACCTCAACCGCGTCTTTTTGCCCGGCCCGCCCCGCTCAGCCGAGCACCGCCGCGCGCTCGAGCTGATGCCCCTGCTCGACGCGGCCGACGTCTTCCTCGACCTGCACCAGACCATCGAGCCCACCCGCTCGGCCTTCGCGATCTTCCCCTGGGATCCCGTCGGCGAGGCCTGGGTGCGCGCGCTCGACGCCGCCCCCGCGTGGGTCACCCGCCCGCCGGGCCTCGCGTTCTCGGCCGGCAGCCGCTGCGGCGACGAGCACGTGCGGGTGCGCGGCGCGCCCGGCATCACCGTCGAGCTGAGCCAGAAGGGCCTGCGGCCCGAGGCGGCCGAGCTCGCCCTTCGCCTGATGCGCCGCACGCTCGAGATCGCCGACGCCTTGGCCCGCGGCGAGGCCACCCTCGACGCGCTGGCCGCCGGCCAGCCGCTGCCCGCCTGCCTCGCGCCAGCCCACGTCGTGCCCTTCGACGACCCGGCCCTCTGCCTGCGGCCGGGCCTCGAGAACCTCGCGCCGGTGCAGGCCGGCGAGCTGCTCTCGGCCCCGGGCAGCCCGCCGGTGCACAGCCCCTGCGACGGCGCCTTGTTGTTCCCGAAGTACCCGCCGCGGGGCGCGGATGGTCGGGCGCTCGGCCCCCTGCCCGCTGAGCTGGTGCGGATCCTCGCGCCCCTGCCCGGCCGCCCCGCCGCGCTCTGGGGCTGAGCCGCCGCCTCGCGCGCGCCAGGCCGAGCAGAGGGCGGCGCGCAGCGCTGGTCGCGCAGCGACCGAGGCCCGGCGGGCCGAGCCCGGCGCACGGCCGCCGACCGCCGATCGGCGGGCGGGG
>JBJONS010000148.1:0-6781 GCA_046051725.1 Pseudomonadota bacterium
CGCATGCTGAGCACGCGCCCAGCCAGCGCGGCCCCGCTGCGCAGCGCGGCCTCGACCCGCGGGCCGACCAGCCAATCTCCACACGCCCCGATGCCCAGCGCGTCGTCCCAGAGGCAGCCCAGCGCGGGCAGCCCATCGCGGGGCCGGGCGTAGCGCCAGCGGTGGGCGACGGCCTCGAGCACCGGCGGCAGGGCGCCCCCCACCTCGGCGAGCGCCTGACCAAAAGCCTCGACCAGGGCCCCGGCGACCTGCTCGGGCGGGTCCTCGAGGTGCGCCGCGGCCCAGGCCGCGCTGCTCTGCAGCACCCAGCCCGGGGCGGCGGGGCGACCCGGCCGGCTGGCGCAGCGGGCGGCCCAGGCCAGCGGCCCGTCGGCCCCCCGCCAGAGGTCGACCGGCGCGTCCACCGGGTCGAGGAGGCGCAGCAGCACGGTGAGGTTGGGCTCCATCGGCCGGGCCTCGGCCGCGGCCTGCAGCGCCGGGGCCGCCGCCAGCAGCGCAGCGGCCTGGGGCCCCGGGGTCGCCACGACCACCACATCGGCCTCAGTCAGCAGCGCGGGCGCGGCCGCGCCGGCCGCTCGACCAAAGAGGCGCCAGCCGTCAGGGCCCCGCTCGACCGCCTCGACCAGGGTCGAGAAGCGCGGCTCGTCCTCGGCGCAGAGGTGCTGGATGAGCGCGTTCATGCCGGGCACCGGGACCAGCCAGGGGCTCGACGGCGCCGCCGCGCCCGGGCCGGCTTGGCGGGGCTCCCAGGGCTGGAGCAGGCCGCGGGCCCGCCAGGCGGCGAACCAGCGGCCGATCGCCGGGTCGCGGGTGGTCAGGTACTGCGCGCCGTGGTCGAAGCGCTCCCCGTCGATGCGCCGGGTCGACAGGCGCCCGCCCGGGCCGCGCCCTTTGTCGAAGACCGTGACCTCGAGGCCATGATCGCGCAGCACCCGCGCGCAGGCGAGGCCCGCGGGCCCGGCGCCGATGACGGCCACCCGGGGGACCGCCGCGCGGCGGGGGCGGCGCACCACCGCGCCGTAGCCGGCGAGGTCGAGGCGGGCGGCGTGGTCGGTGGTCGGCCGGGGCCGCAGCGCGCCCGTGACCGGCCGCTCAGGGGTGAAGGGGCGGTCAAACAGCCCGAGGCACCAGTAGAGGCCGCCGTAGGAGGCGGGGTCGCGCCCGTCGAGGGCGCAGCGGTGGTTGATCGAGACCAGCCGGTCGATCGCCGCTTGCGGGTCGGGGGTCCAGCCGACGATCGCTTTGCCCCAGGTCATCCGCACGTTGTTGTGCAGCTCGCCGTGCCGCAGCAAGCTCTGCTGGGCGAGGTCAAAGAGGGGGTCGCCGGTGCGCCCCCGCTCGATGGCCTCTGGATCGGGGCAGGTGCGCGGGTCGCGGGCGTGCACCAGCAGCGTGCGGCGGGCCCACAGCGGCAGCGCGTCGACGCTGTGCAGGGCCGGCTGGCGGGCGCACCAGTGCCAGGCCAGCTCGCGCCAGACCAGCAGCTCGTCGGCGAACTTCTCGGCGCCAGGCCCGCCGATGGCGTCCACCGCGTCGATCAGCTCAAAAGACGAGACGGCCCCCACGTGCAGGTGGGCGGACATGCGGCTGACGCCCTGCTGGTCGGCGTCGTTGCGCAGCCGGGCGTAGGCCTCGATCCCGCCCTGGGCGAGGAAGCCGCGCCATCGCGCCAAGGCGGCGGTCCGACCGCCCGGGGTGTCGTGCACGCGGCCCACCGTCGGGTCGACCCCGGCGGCGGCCACCAGGGCGCCGAGCCCGTCGGGGCCGTCGTCCCGGGCGCTCAGGTCCAGCGGCGCAAAGGGCAGGGCGGCCGGACGGAAGCCGGGCCGCCGGACCGAGGCGTCGAGGCGGGGCAGGGCCCGGCGGCGGGCCCGCTCGAGGCTGTGCCGGTCGCGGAAGGCGGTCGCCCGCTCGTGCACCGGCCCCGTCCACCGCATCGGCACGACGTTGTGGCAGTCCACCCCGAGCACCGGCGCCGGCCCGGCGGCCAGCCCCGCCAGCCACCGGTCGAGCGGGGGCACCGGCACCTCGTCGGCGACCACCGCGCAGGCCTCGGCGGCGAGGGCGCGCAGCACCGGGCGCTCGTCCCCGGGCAGCTCGAGGTGAAAAGCCGCGCCGAGGCCGCGGGCGGAGAGCCCAGCGGCCAGGTCGCGGTGCGCTTGCAGCAAGAACCAGTGGCTGCGGGCGGTGGCCCAGGGCGTGCGGTGCGTCAGCGCGTGATAGACGAAAACGGGCACGCCAAGGGCATCGGCGAGGTGCAGCGCGACGTCGAGGGCCGGGTTGTCGGTGGCGCGCAGGGTCTGGCGCAGCCAGCACAGCACAAAGGCGCCGGGCGTGGGCGCGCCGCCGCTGTGGGGGCGCACCCGCCCCTCGAGGTGAGCGGGCAGCCCCGCGAGCGCGCGCTCAGCCGGCGTCGTCATCAAAACTCCAGGCGGGCGCGGGGGCAGAGAGCAGCCGGGCGCGGGCGGCGGAAGCAGACGCGGCGATGGCGGCGCGCTCCTCGTCGCCGAAGCGGTCATAGGTGCTGTACAGGGCGCCGAGCCGCGGGTGGCGACCGAAGCGCTCCCGGTGGCGGGCCAAAAAGTCCCAGTACAGGGGATTGAAGGGGCAGGCGTCGGGCCCGGTGCGGCGCTTGACGTCGTAGCGACAGCCAGCGCAGTGGTTCGACATCCGGTGGATGTAGGCGCCCGAGGCCGCATAGGGCTTGGTGGTGAAGCTCGGGTCGGCGAAGAGGGCCATGCCGTGCACATTCGGCAGCTCGACCCACTCATAGGCGTCGACGAAGGCCGAGAAGAACCACCGAGACAGCGCGAGCGGCCGCACGCCGAGCAGCAGCCCGAGGTTGCCCAGCACCATCAAGCGCACGATGTGGTGGGTGTAGCCGGTGTCGTGCACCGCGCGGACCGCGGCGCCCAGGCAGGCCATGTCGGTCTGCGCAGGGTCCCAGAAGGCGGCGGGCAGCGGCGCCTCGGCCCCGAGCTGGTTGGCCGCGCGCAGCGCCGGCATCCGCAGCAGGTAGACCGCGCGGATGAACTCGCGCCAGCCGATGATCTGGCGAACAAAGCCCTCGACCGCGTTGAGCGGGGCCCGGCCGGCCTGCAAGGCGGCGACCGCCGCCTCGACGCACTCGAGCGGGCGCAGCAGGCCGAGGTTGAGCGCCGGCGAGAGCGCGGCGTGCCAGAGCACCGCCTCGCCCTCGACCATCGCGTCCTCGTAGTCGCCGAAGCGCGGCAGCCGCTCGTCGATGAAGCGGCGCAGGGCGTCGAGGGCCTGCGCGCGGCTCACCGGCCAGCCAAAGGGGCGGGCCGCCCCCCAGCCGATGCTCCAGCCCTCGACCTCGTCGAGCACGGCCTCGGTCACCGGGTCGGGCGGGTAGACCGGCGCGGGCGGCGGCCGCTCGCCCTTGGGCACCTTGCGGTTGTCTTCGTCAAAGCTCCACTTGCCGCCGAGCGGCTGGTCGCCGTCCATCAGCAGGCCGAGGCGCCGCCGCATGAAGCGGTAGAACAGGTCCATGCGCAGGGTCGCCCGGCCGGCGGCCCAGGCCCGGACCTCGTCGCGCGACAGCAGGAACCGCCCGCCGGGCCCCCCGTCGGGCAGCAGGCGCAGCGGGGCGCCGAGCGCGCCGGCGGCGTCGGCCGCGCGCAGGCTCTGCTCGATCCCGTGCTCGGGCGGCTCGAGCGCGATCACCAGGTCGGCGCCGGTGCGGCGCACGCCCTCGGCCACGCCCTGCGCGTAGGTGGGGGCCCGCAGCAGCAGCACCTCGAAGCCGTCGGCGCGCAGCTCTTCGGCGAAGCGCCGCTGGGCGGCCACGACCAGCGCGAGCTTCTGGCGGTGAAAGGGCATGGCGCGGCTGCGCGCCACGCTCTCGACGAGCAGCACCGGCCCGTCGGCGGGGCGCCGCGGGCAGCAGGCGCGCCCGCGGTCGAGATCCCACGGCAAGATGAGATGGAGGCATCGCCTCGCCTGCTCAGACACGGACGCTCTCCCGCGGGCGGGGGCGCCAGGGCGCCGAAGTGAGCCCCACCGCTATCGTTCTGCATACGCTGCGCACAGGCTCTGCGTACAGATGGGACAAGCGCGGTGCGCGCCCCGCCCCGCGCCGCCCGATCGCGGACCCGCCTCAGCCGGCCCGGGGCGGCGGCGGGAAGCGCGGCCCGCGCCGCATCCGCAGCGGGCCGCGGGCGTGGTCAGGGTCGACGACCGCGCCCGCCTGGGTCAGCTCGATCTGGCCGACGGCGACGAGGCGGCGGGCGGCGCAGCGCACCTCCTCGAGGTGGGGCCGCCAGTCCTCCCAGCGCGCCTGGGCGATCTCAGAGGGGCAGACGGTGGCCTCGCGCGCCCGCGCAGCCAGCGCGTCGAGGATGGCGCGCTCAAGCGGATCATCGGCCGCCGGCCGCGCGCCGCGGCAGCGCGCCGAGCAGTAGCGCACGGCCTCCCAGTCCCGCGCCCACTTGGCCCGGTAGCTGAAGCTTCGGCCGCAGGCGGCGCAGACCTTGTCGGGGGGCTGGGCGGCCACCGGCCTCCTCGGGGGCCCGGCGGACGGGGCCCCGCGGGCGGGCTAGCCTCCGCCCGCGGCCGGTCAACGCCGTGGAGGTCCCCCTGTCCACCGCCGCGCCCCGGACCCTCCCCCCGGGCGCCTTCATCGGCATCGTGGCCGACACGCACGGCCTGCTGCGCCCCGAGGCCCGCGCGGCCCTCGACGGCGCGGCCCTGGTGCTGCACTGCGGCGACGTCGGCGCGCCCGCGGCGCTCGAGGGCCTCGCCGCGCAGGCGCCGCTGGTCGCGGTCCGCGGCAACGTCGACCGCGGCGCCTGGGCCCAGGCCCTGCCCGCGGCGGCCTCTCTCTGGCTCGACCTGCCGGTGGGCCTGGTCGAGATCCACATCCATCACGTCGTCCCCGACGACCCGCCGCCGCCCCAGGGCAGCGGGCCGGCCCTGCTGCTCGCCGGCCACAGCCACCAGTGGCGCGACGCGCCGCGGGGCCCCTGGCGGCACATCAACCCCGGGAGCGCCGGCCCGCGCCGTTTTCGCCTGCCGGTGACCCTGGGCCGCCTCTGGGTCGACGACCTGCGCCTCGAGCGGGTCGAGCTGCTCGGCCCGCCCGGCGCCTGAACGCTCAGCGCAGCACCGGCGCCTCGACCCACAGGCCGCCGCGCAGGTCCCCCGCCGCGAAGCCCACCGCCTGATCTGCGGGGTACTTCGCCGCCAAGGCGGCCTGCAGGGCCGGCGGCTGGGCGGCCCGATCCCCGTGGCAGGCCGTGCACTGGGCCTCGACGGCGATCGGCAGCAGCACCCGCACCACCTCGCCCTGATCGTCGGTGTGCACGCTGATCTGGGGCTGGACGCCCTCGTGCTTGCGCTCGCCCCAGGCCCGCAGGCCCGCCTGCACCCAGTCCGGGCCGCGGTTCGCCGGGCTGCGCAGCCGCAGCGCGCTGCGCCCGAGCTTGACCCCGGCGGCGGCGCCTTGGGCGGCGGTCTGGCGGGGGGCGGCGTCCACGCAGGCCTCGACCCCCGCGGGCGGGCCGCCGGAGGCGACCGCGGCGCCGAGCTCTTCTTTCAGCGCCCCGGCGAAGACCTTGGCGGCGGCCTTGGCCCGATCCACCGCGGCGGCTTGGGCCGGATCGAGGGCCGGCGCGCCAGCGGCGGGCGCCGGGGCCGCGACGGCCGCAGCAGGCGGCGCGACCGGCGCCGCGGGCGCCGGGGTGGGCGTGGGCGCGGGCGTGGGCGCGGGCGGGTCGCAGGCGGCGATCAGCAGCAGGGCGGTGAGCGAGAGACGCGAGATGGTGGACATGGTGGCTCCTCGCGGGGGCAGATGCCGCCGGGGCGCCCCGGTGGCGGCGCGGCCTCCCGCCGGCGGGTGATAGCGGCCGCCGCCCGGCCCCGCCGGTCCCCGCACCCCGAGGGTCCTGTGCCGCAGCCCCCGCCGTCGACCGAGGCCCCGCCTGCCGCGCCGCTGCGCCTGCGCGCCGCCGACGGGCGCGCGCTGGCCGCCCTGATCGACGCGCCCGCCGGCCCCCCGCGGGCGAGCCTCGTGATCATCCCGGCCTTCGGCGTGCCGATGCGCTACTACCGGCACTTCGCCGCCTGGATGGCATCTCACGAGATCGCCGTGCTGCGGGTCGATCTGCGCGGGGTGGGCGGGTCGGCCGACCGGCCGCTGCGCGAGGACCCCGCCACGATGGAGGAGTGGGGGCGCCTCGACCAGACCGCGGCGCTGCAGGCCGCCGCGGCGCGCTGGCCCGACGCGCCGCGCTGGGCGCTGGGCCACAGCTTCGGCGGGCAGGCCCTGGGCATGAGCCCGGCGGCGGTGGGCCTGCACGGCGCGCTGGTGGTGGCGGCCGCCGTCGGCGACCTGCGCCTGTTCCCCGCCTGGGATCGCTGGCGCTACACCCTGATGTTGCGCGGGGTGGTGCCCGCGGTGGTCGGGGCGCTGGGCTACGGGCCGCGCTGGCTGCAGCTCGGCGAGCCGCTGCCGGCCAGCGCCTTGCGCCAGTGGGGCCGCTGGGCGGGCACGCCCGACTACCTGCGCGGCGCCCTGCCGGCAGACCGCCTGTTCTACGACCAGATCACCGCGCGCATGACCTTCTTCGAGATGAGCGACGACCGGATGGTCGCGCCCGCGGCGGCCGCGCGCCTGCGCGCCTGGTACCCGCGGGCGGCGGTGCGGCGGCGCCTGGTCGAGCCCGCCGCGCTCGGCCTGCGCAGCGTCGGGCACTTCGGCTTCTTCCGCCCGGGCCCGACCGCGGCCCTGTGGGAGGAGTGCCGCGCCGAGGTCCTGGCC
>JBJONS010000149.1:0-10900 GCA_046051725.1 Pseudomonadota bacterium
GCGACGAACGCGCTGGAGCCGTCCCGTCCCGATGTCGACGGCGCGCTGCGCGCCCTGGTCAGCCCCGACGGCCCCGAGGCGCTGCGCGCGACCGCGTCGCTCCCCGCGGCCGCGCGGCTCGGCATCGGTGAGTCCGACGACGCGGGCAGTTATGTTTGCAACGCTTGGCTGTACCAGGCGATCCACGAGGCGCCCGCCGGCCTGCCCGTTGCCTTCCTCCACATCCCGAACGCTGGCCTCGATCCAGCGGTTTTTCTTGAGCTCATCTCCGAGAGCTCTGCCTGGAGCCTGTCATAAGCAGCGACGACCTCTCGCTGTGGGAGGCCGAGCTGGCCGGCGTCCGCCCCCTGGGGGCGAAGTCCGCGCCGCGGCGAAAAGGGGAGGCCAGCCGGGCGCCAGCGCCGGCTCCCGCGAAGCCACTGCCCGCGGCCGCCGCGCCCACTCCCGTCCCGCGCCCGACGGACAAGCCCAGCGCGGGCGGTCTCGTACGGGCAGCGCAGGCCGCCGTGACACCCCCGGGTCGGGCGGCTCCACCGGCAGCGCCGCAGACCTCCCCCCTCGAGCGCGCCCTTGGCGAGGCGCAGGTCGAGCGGGACGCGCTCCGGGCGCAGCTCGCCTCGATCAGCGCCGACCGCGACGCCGCGCGCGCCGAGCTCGTCGCGCTGCGCGCCGAGCTGGAGCAGAGCCGAAAGGGCCAAGAGAACGCAGAGAAGCACGCCGCTGGCGTTGATCGCCGCGTGGCCCACTTGGAGGGCGAGCTCAAGGCCGCCCGCGCGGGGACCGAGAGCCCCAACCGCGCGCGGCTCGGCGACGCGCTGCAGCAGCGCGGGCTCAACCCCCGCACCGAGGCCGACATGTTCCTGCGGGCCGTGGCGGACGCCCGGCTCGGCGAGAAGCTGGTCGAACAGCTGCTGACCGAAGACAAAGATGAGCTGGTCGACTTTCTCATCGAGGACGTGGCGCTGAACGGCGGCTGCCCCGCCTGCCCTCGCCCCACCGGGCGGGCGATCGTCGATGTCCCCCGCCAGCGCTGCGATGTCTGCAGCGGCAGCGACATCCAACGCACCGTCAAGGACTTCGTCCAGACCGCGCTGCTGGCCGGGATGACCAAGGTGGTCGTGGTGGGTGGGAGCGCCCAGTACCGGCGCACCCTCCGCGAGCTGGTGCCCAAAGAGCGCATCAGGCTGACGCTCGTCCCGGGCGACAAGCGCCGGCTGCAAACCGACGCGCGCGAGGACCTCCGGAACAACGACCTGGTCGTGGTCTGGGGCGCGACCGAGCTCAACCACGCGGTGAGCGAGAACTACACCCGGCTGCCCGAAGGCGCGAGCAAGGTGTGGACGATCAACCACCGGGGCATCGCCGGGATGCTCACCGAGCTCTCCGCGCGTCTGCAGGGGCGCTGAGCTGCCCGCCGGCATCGACCTGGCGCTCGGCGCGGGGCTGGTCGCCCTGCCGCTGGCCCTCGCCGCTGCCTCGGCGGTCCACAGGGTGCGCGTCGGCGCGCCCGTCGGGCCCGTGGCCCCGCTGTCGGTGGCCCGGGTGGTCTTCGCCCTGGTCGGCGGCGGGAGCCTCGCCGCCTTGGGGATCACGACGCTGCGCGGGGTCCCTCCGGCCTCGGCGGACCTGTTGACCAGCCTCGGCGCCTCGGCGGTCGGCGGCGCGGCCGCGGCGGTGGTCTGCGTCGCCGAGCTGCGCGGCGAGGCCCTCGGCCTGCGCCCGGCCCGGGCCCGCGCCTGGGCGGCGGCCTTGGCCCTGCCCCTGGTGTTCACCGTGCTCGGGAGCGCGTGGCTGGCGCTGCTCTCGGCGCTCGGGGCCGCGCCCGAGGAGCAGCGGCTGCTCGAGCAGATCAGCGCGGCGCCAGGCGGGCTCGCGCTGGCGGCGGGCGCCTATGCGGTGATCGGCGCGCCCGTGGCCGAGGAGCTGCTTTTTCGCGGCGCGATGTACGCCTACGTCGCCGAGCGCCGGGGCGGCGTCGCGGCGAGCGCCGTCACGGGGGCGCTGTTCGGCTTGCTGCACATCGCCGATCCGGCCGCCGTCCCGCCGCTGATGGTGATGGGCGTCATGCTCGGCGAGCTCCGCCGGCGCGGGGCGAGCCTGTGGCCATGCATCGCCGCGCACGCCCTCAACAACGTGCTGGCGGTCCTGCTCGCGATGGCCTGAGGGGCGCCGCCGCCGCTCAGGCGGGCGAGAGCGCCCGGGCAGCGGCCAGGACGGCCTCGACGTGGCCCTTCACCTTCACGGGGCTCCACACCGCGGCGACGCGGCCGTCAGCGCCGACCAGGAAGGTGCTGCGGACGATCCCCATGTAGCTGCGGCCGTACTGCTTCTTCTCTTGCCAGACGCCGAAGGCAGCGCACAGCGCGCCGCTCTCGTCGGAGAGGAGGGGGAAGGGGAGGCCCTCTTTTTCGCAGAAGCGGGCATGGGAGCGGACCGAGTCGCGTGACACGCCCACCACCTGCACGCCCGCCGCCTCGAACTGCCCGATGGCGTCGCGAAAGTCGTGCGCCTCGGTGGTGCAGCCGGGGGTCGCGTCCTTGGGGTAGAAGTAGAGGACGAAGGGGCGTCCCGCGAGATCAGCGGGAGTGAGGTGACCGCTCCCAGTGGGACCGGAGACCGACGGGGCGGACGCACCGACAGAGGGGAGGGGAGCGACCTGCAGATCGGACGTTTCGGTGGACACGGTGCCTCCAGGGCGGGTGTTCGAAGGGGAGGGGGGCCGCAGGCGGCGGGGCGGCGACACGCGCACGTCACCGGAGGGGGCGCGCGGCGGGGCGGCGGGATATGACGCGCGGCGCCCTACCCTCTCGCGGCTGGTCGGCGAACGCGACGCGCGACGCCGAGGGGGACGGAGCCCCGCGCCCGACCGGGCCGCGCAGGGCCCGGCGCCCCGGTGGCCCGCCGCCGGACCTGCCCTCGAGGATCGCATGAGCACAGCCACCCCGCGGCCGCCCCGCCGCGACCAGCGCGCCGACCGCGACTCCCCTGCGCGCGTCGAGCTGCGCAAGAAGGCCGCCGCGCTGAGCAAAGAGGCGGGCCTCCCGCCGAACCTCGCGCACCAGGTGGTGCTCGGCAATCTGAAGCTCAACGACGTGGTGGAGCGCCTCGCGGTCAAGGACCGTGTCGACGCACTGGTGCGCAAGCACGACCTCCCCAAGTCTTTGGCCACCCAGATCGCCATGGGCCAAGCCGATCTCGAGCAGGTCCTGCAGAAGCGCCGCCTCAGCGAGCACCTCGACAGCCACCGCGACCGCAGCGCGCTCGGCGAGGCGCTGGCCTCGGGCCGCGTCGTGTCGTTGGCGCTGCACAACGCCGAACAGCGGCGTGGGCGCGTCACCGCGATCGACCGGTACGAGCTGCAGCTCACCGCGGAAGGCAGCGCCCCCGAGGCCATTCACAAGCTGCGCGTGAAGTTCCTCACCGAGGACGAGCAGACCAAGGGTGTCCGCAACCAGCTCCGGCGCGACAAAGAGCGGCCCGAGCGCTGCGAGCCCACCTGGAAGCCCCAAGAGCGCTACGGCTGCTCTGACCG
Organism: Pseudomonadota bacterium; assembly: GCA_046051725.1. Lineage (GTDB taxonomy): Bacteria > Myxococcota_A > UBA796 > UBA796 > UBA2385 > JAEUKK01. The sequence continues at coordinate 3,533 of JBJONS010000149.1, forward strand.
GCGGCTGTTCGGCCTGATCGACGAGCAGGCCGAGATCCAGGTCACGCTCCTCGAGGGCGAGGTCTTCCGCGGCGTGCCGACCTGGATGGGGCGCTGGGAATTTGGCCTCGTCCTGCCCAAGAAGAAAGCCGAGGTCGTCATTTTCCGACACGCCCTCTTTGACCTCCGGAGGATTTGATGGGTGTGTTCGCTGGCGCCATGACCGTGCGCCGCTACCGGGTCGAGGGCGAAGTGCCCGAAGACTTCCGTGACCTGTTCATGGCCTCGCTCCAAGAGCACGCCTTCCGCGAGCCCAAGAACCCCGCGCCGGGCGAAGAGCACGTCGGCTGGTGCCTCATCCAGAACCTGCTCGACCTCGACTTCAGCGAGCGCGACAAGTGGTTGTTCAACCACTACCTGACCGTGGCCCTGCGGGTCGACAAGCGCGCGCTGCCCGCGAAGCTGTTCAAGGCCCACCTCGAGAAGCGGGTCGCCGCGTGGCTGGCCGAGAACGGCCGACAGCGGGCGCCAGCGGCCGTCAAGGCCGAGATCAAGCAGGCGCTTGAGATCGAGATGTTGGCCAAGACCCTGCCCCGCGTGGCCACCTACGAGTTCTGTTGGAACATTGTGGACGGTTGGGTCGCGTTCCACGCGACCGGCGAGGGCCCCAACGACCTGTTCCGCAAGCTGTTCCGCCAGACCTTCGGCTGCGTGCTCACGCCCTGCTCGCCCCTCGATCTGCTGATCGAAGAGCCAGCCGTGCTCGAGGGCATGGAGATGGCCGGGATCAGCGACTACCGCCCACGGGGCGAGGGGGCGCGCGCATGAGCGGCCGCAAGGATGAGCCCAAAGAGGGCCAGGCGGCGCACCCGCACCTGACCGCCGAGTTCTTCGTGTGGCTGTGGTTCGCCGCCGACCGCGAAGGCGGGACCTTCAACCTCGACGGGATCGGCGTCGTCGACATGTGGATCGAGGACCGCCTGTCTTTCCGCGTGGTCGACGAAGACAAGGCCCGGGTCGCCCTCTCTGGCGAAGACACCGCCAGCTCGGCCGAGGCCCGCGCGGCCCTGGCCTCAGGAAAGGTCGTGCGGGACCTGCAGCTGCACCTGCGCCGCGAAGAGCGCGAGTACAGCGTCACGCTGCGCGGCGTGCACCTCGACCTCTGCGGGCTCAAGCTGCCCGCCCACGCGTCCGAGGGCGAGGACGGCCTGCTCTACGAGCGCATGTTCCTCTACGAAGAGGCCTACGCCATCGTCTCGGCCTTGTACCGGACCTTCGCGCGGGAGCGGACCTCGGCGGCCTGGCACGCCGAGACCCTGCCGCAGATCCGGGCCTGGGTCCAGCGCGGGGAGGAGGCCCTGCCCCCCGAAGAGGACCCCGACGCGCCGTCGCCGGCCCGGCGCGCTGCCTCACCCTCCGTCGACGAGGAGGAGGAGGGTGGCCACCTCGACGAAGAGGAGCGCGAGGAAGGAGAGGAGGACCTCGGGGAGAGCGGCGGGCTCGACGAGCTTGAGACCTTCTGACGGTCCCCCCTTGACAGCGCGAGCCCCCTGAAATACGTGCTGGGGGCGGGTGAGAGCGAGCTCTCGCCGCCCTCGTCCCGCCAGGGTCGCAGGGCGCCAGCGAGGCGACGACGTCACCTCATGGTTGTGTTTGATGCGCGCGGTTAGCTCAGCTGGATAGAGCGTTGGCCTCCGGAGCCAAAGGCCGCAGGTTCGAATCCTGCACCGCGCACCATCTCCCCTCGGTCGGGTCGCCTCGCGTCCCGACCGTTTGGCTTTTCCCCCTGCTCCCGCTGCTCCCTCCGCGCGGCGCGCTCCCCGCGCGCCCGACCGCCGCGTGGCGGGCTGTCCGCCCGCCTCCCGCCACGCAGACCCCCGCCGCGGGCTCCGGAGCCCCCATGCGCACCCTCCGCGCGCTCTCCCTCCTGGTCCTCGGCGCCGTCGCCGCGCCCGCCTTCGCGCAGAACAAGGTCGACCCGCCCCGCTTCGGCTCGGCGGTCAAGGGCGAGCGCCGCGGTGGCCCGCTCGGGCTGGGCATCGCCATCGGCGCCCCCACCGGCATCTCGGGCAAGCTCTGGATCGGCGACTGGATGGGGCTCCAGTTCAGCGCGGGCGGCGACATCGGGCGCATCGGCGACTTCGCCGGCACCATCGACTATGTCGTGCATTTTCGGCCCTTCAACACCGCGACCAGCGAGTACAGCGTCCCGATCTACTTCGGCGGCGGTTTTGTGCTCTCGACCAACACCTACGAGCAGTACGGCGACGTGATGCTCGGGCCCCGGGGGACCGCGGGCCTCAGCGTGCTGGTCAAAGAGCTCCCGACCGAGCTGTACTTCGAGGTCAACCCGACCTTCCTGGTCTACGAGGACGTGTCCTGGTCGGTCGACGGCCAGATCGGCGTCCGCTACTACTTCTAGGCCCAGCGCGCGCCACGATCCCCGCCGCGCGCGGACCGCGCCCGCATCGGCCTCGCCACCCACCGCCGGAGTCTTCATGCCCACGCCCGCCGTCACTTTGGCCCGCGCCATCGGTGGCTGCCCGTGAAGGTCTGCTGCTGGGGCGTCCGCGGCTCCATCCCGGTGCCAGGCCCGGGAACGGCGCGCTGGGGCGGCAACTCGTCCTGCGTCGAGGTCCGGGCGCCGGGCTGCGCGCCGCTCGTGCTCGACGGCGGCACCGGGGCGCGCCAGCTCGGCGGGGCGCTGCTGCGCGAGGGTGTGCGCGGCGTGCACATGCTGTTCACGCACTTTCACACCGACCATGTGTTCGGCTTGCCCTTCTTTGGTCCGCTGTACGCGCCGTCCTGTGAGATCGACATCGGCCTGCAAGGCTTCGATGCGGCGGACGCCCAAGCCCGGCTGGGCTCCTACCTCAACGGCGTCTTCCACCCGGTGCGTGTGCGCGAGTTCCCGGCGAAGCCTCGGTTTCACGGCGTCCGCCCCGCGCGGGTCTTCGAACTCGGCCCCTACCGCATCGAGGCCATCGCCCTGAACCACCCCGGGGGCGCGCTCGGCTACCGCATCGAGGCCGCCGGCCGGTCGGTCTGCTACCTCACCGACACCGCGCCCCTCGCGCGCCCAGGAGAGGGCGCCGCCGACGGCAAAGCGCCGCCAGGGCCCGAGCGCCGCCTGCTGCAGCTGATGGAGGGGGCCGACCTCGTGATCATGGACACCATGTTCACCTGGGAGGAGTACCTCGAGAAGATGACCTGGGGCCACGCCTATCCCGAGTACGGCGTCGCTCTGAGCAAGCTGGCCTCGGTCAAGCGCCTGCTGCTCTTTCACCACGCCCCCGACGCCGACGACGACGCGCTCGACGCGCTCGACGCGAAGTGGCGCGCGCACGAAGGTCTCGCGGTGCAGCTCGCGCGCGAGGGCGAGACCCTCGACCTGGCGGCGCGGTGACCGGGCTGGCACCGCTCCTGCGGGCCCCCCTGCAGCTGCCGGCGCTGCACAACGCCGAGCCGATCAGCGCGGCGCTGCGCACCTACATCGACGTGACCATCCTGAGCTCGGCGCTCTCGGGGCTGATCATCCTCGCGCTGGGCCTCTACGGCTGGGCGTGGTTCAACCGCCTCTGGCACGGGACGCTCCGTGACCTCGCCGCGCCGGCCATCGCCGCGGCAGAGGCCCGCGGCCTGCACCTGCGCCCGCCAGGGGTGCGGGCCCGCCTCGTCGCCGAGGGCAACCTCGGCAGCCAGTCGGTCCGCGTGGAGTGGCGCGGCGGGGCCTTCGGCGAGCAGAGTCGCGTCTACCTGGGCGATCTGGTCGATGAGCTCCCGCTGATCTGCACCCCTGAACAGCTAGAGGCCGCGCTCCGGCCCCGCCCGCCCGCGGGGCCCCCGGCGCCCTGAGCCCCGGCTCACCGCCCCGCGGATGAGGCCCGCGCGATGCGGGCGGCTGCGCCAGAGACGGGCTACACCGCCGCGCGCGGTCGCGCGTCCCCCGCTTTCGGGTGGGCGGCGTGGCCCTCTGCCGCGGCGCGGCGCGCGAACGGCCAGGTTCACGGGAGCGAGACATGGACTACTTGAAGTACGGTTGGGAGGTCGTCAAGAAGGACCTCGTGCCTTGGGTCATCTTCGGTCTCGTCCTGGGTGTCACCCTGTCGTTCGGCATCGGCTTCTTCCTCATGCCCAACGCGCTGCGCGCGACCCGGCGCGCGATCGAGGCGGGCGGGGCGCCCGGCATCGGCGACCTGTTCAACTTCGACAACATCACCGATGACGCCATCGTGATGTTCATCGCGTCCATCGCGCACACCGTCGGCGCGATGCTGTGCGGCGTCGGCATCTTCGCGAGCCTGCCGCTGATGCACTTCGCGCCCTACCTCGTCGCCGAGGGCCGCTACGACGCGGTCAGCGCCGCGAAGGCCTCGGTCGAGTACGGCAAGGGCAACCTGGTCGGTATCCTGTTGCACCTGCTGCTCTTCGGCGTGCTGGTGAACCTCGCGGTGTACCTGACCTGCGGCATCGGCGGCTTCATCGTCGCCCCGATCGGCCTCGTGGCGATGGACAAGTACTACCTCGATCACCGCGACGCGATCCTCGCCGCGGCGAACCAGGCCCAGATCCCGATGAAGGCCTGAGCCTCCGCGCCGCTGGCGCCGCGCCCGCCCTCCAGCCGCGCTGGGGAGCGGGCGCGCTGCGTTTTGGGGCGCCGCGGCGCCTCCGCGGCCCAGGGGAGGGCGGCTCGACCTCGACTGGGAGGGGCCCATGGGCGGGTCCTGCAGTGGGATCTTGGCCGGCGGCCGAGGCCCGCCGCGCCGCGGCACCCCAGGAGGAGCCCGTGCTTTCGACCCGCGGAGGGGACCCTGGCTGCGGGGCCGGTGGAGAATCTCTGTGCAAACCCGTTGGCAGTCGTCCGCGGTCGGTCTATACAAAGCATGGACAGAGCGTGTCCATAGCCACCGCGGCTCACCCCTTCACCTGAGGTTCTCCATGCTCACCCCCCGGCTCGCCCTCCTGCTCACCCTCACCTCCACCCTGGTCGCCTGCAGCGGCGACAAGTCCGACACCGGCGCCGATGACGGCACCGCCGATGGCACCGCGGACGGCGGCGATGGCGCCACGGACGGCACCGATGGGACCGACGGCACCGATGGGACCGACGGCACCGACGGCACGGATGGGACCGACGGCGCTGACGGGTCCGACGGCGGCACCGGCGGCACCGGCCGCGTCCGCCTCGCGCACTTCGGCGTCTTCCCCGGCGACACCGGCACCGACGTGGCCGTGTTCGTGAACGGCACCGCCAGCGGCGTCGAGTTCGCCTTCAAGCAGGCGACCCCCTTCGTCGAGCTGCCGTCGGGCACCTACCAGATCGACATCGTCCCGGTCGGCGGCACGATCGACGACAGCGTCTTCACCATCCCGGCCTTCGAGATCGTCGCCGACACCGACATCTCGGCCTTCGCCCGCGGCTACGTCGCGCCCCCGATGGCCGGCGACAACGCCTTCGGCGTCGGCGCCTTTGTCGAGGACCGCACCGGCATCCCGGCCGGCTCGGTCCGCGTGAACGTCATCCACGCCGCCCCGCTCGGCGCCCTCGACCCGGTCGACGTGTGGGTGGTCGACGACAGCTGCGCCCCCACCGGCGATGCCCCGCTGCTCGACAACTTCGCCTTTGACGCCGTCGCCAGCAACGTCGACCTGCCCTCGACCGCGATCAACGTCGGCTTCGACGTCGGCGGCGACGCCACCGTCGACGCCTGCTTCAAGATCCCGGCCACCATCGTCGACGAGATCGTCAACGTCTACGCCGTGAACGACTCCAGCGGCAAGGTCAGCCTGGTTGCGGTCTTCCCCGACGGCACCACCGCCGAGATCAACCCCGAAGAGCGCTGAGCTCCTCGGGTCTGTGCAGACCTTGTGCAGACGCGCCCCGCCGCGGCCCCGCCCTGGGAGCCCGCGGCGGGGCTCTCCGCGTCTGGGGCTGGCCCGCGCCGAGCGCCCGATGCTCGCTCTGCCAAAACAGCAACGGGGCAGGCCCAGCTGGACCTGCCCCGCCGATGGCGCCGCGGCCGACCTCAGGCCAGCCGCGGGGGCATCAGAACTTCACGCCGAGGCCCAGCCGCAGGCCGATGCTGCTGGCCGTGAACTTGGTCTCGGGGTCGTTCTCGAAGCCGTCGGCGTCCGACCAGGGCTCGAGGCCCTGGCGGAAGTACTCGAACGCCGGGTCGATGTGGATGCCCTTGGCGAGGTTGACGCGCAGGCCGACGTCGGCGCCGAGGCCCAGGCCCTTGAAGCCGGCCTTGTCGGCGTCGGGGTCGGCCTGGGCGCTGGTCTTCGTCCAGCTGACGATCGGCTGGCCGTAGAGCATCAGGCCGTCACCGAGCTTGAAGTTGTAGGCGCCGGTGACGCCGATGGTGAGGTCGCTGTACAGGCCGGTCTCGTCGCCGTCGGTGATCGACTTGCCGCGGCCGTAGCCGACCAGACCACCAACCTCGAGGCCGTCGCCGAGCAGGTAGGTGATCTCGGTGCGGTTCTGACCGTTCAGGAAGGTCAGCGCGTTGGTCTTGGTGGGCTCAAAGCCGTCTGGCTCTTCGCCGTCGACCGTGACCTTGCCGGTGGTCTGGGTGAACAGCGGGGCGTTGAACTTGAGGCGAACGCCAACCTTCTCGTCACCCTTGCCCTTGGCGTGCGCGTCGGTGGTGAAGCCCAGGGCGAGGATCAGGGGGAGCAGCGTCATCACGTTCTCCTTGGCCTTTCGGCCGCTTGTGGAACTGGCGAGGCGGTCGAGGAAGAGGCGGTTGCGGGCGCTGTGCCCGCCGCTGCACCCCCGGATCAGCCCGGAGGAGACCGGGGATTCAGCGGCGCAGCGCTCGGCCCTAAACTCGGCCAGCGAGGCGGCGGGGTCACCCCCGAACGCCCCTTGACCTAACAAGACCTGTGCTCGAAATGTCAAGAGCGATTCAGGCTCAAGTCGGCCAGCCGCGCGGACGAAGCGCGCCCGGCGCCATTCAACGCCCGCCCACGCCTGGCGCAGAATTTCGCACCGACCCGAGCGCGCGCGGTCGCTGGGCGAAGATGGCATCAGCCACGTCATCTTCGCCGCAAAACGCGCGAATCAGTGCAGGTGGCCGCGGAGCAGAATGCCGCGCACTTCGGCGTCTTCGGGCGGGCCCAGGGCGTCGGCGATGCCGTCCAAGCTCTGATCGTGGTCAGCCGGCACGGGCCCAGGGGAGGGGAGGGGAGGGGGCGCGGCCCCCTCGTCGAGGGCCGCCAGCAGCGCCGAGGCCGCGGCGGGGTCCCACCACGGGGCATAGTCGACGTGAACGGTCTCGTAGAGGCTGTAGAAGCCGCGCCGGGACAGCCAGGCCTCGGGCGCGCGGAAGACGATCGGCCCGGTGAACGGGTTCGCGCCCTTGACGTCGCGGCGGGGCTTCCCGA
>JBJONS010000150.1:0-6271 GCA_046051725.1 Pseudomonadota bacterium
TGGTGGACGAAGAGGGGTGGAAGCTCGAGCTCGGGCGCCCGGCCCGCCTGCGCTTGGTCGGCTGGATGGTGGCCGGCGAGGTCACCATCGGCAACCACGACGAGGCGGCGGTCTGCGTGCCCGAGAACCGCGCCGAGCCTGAGCAGAGCTTCGGCCGGGTCGACTACCTGCGCGTCAGCCTGCGCGGGCGCAGCGGGCGGCTCACCCTGCTGAGCCAGGGGGAGGCGGCGCTGTACCAGGGCGATCAGCGCATCGACCAGAGCCTGACTCCCGACGCCTGCCGCATCGAGGTGATCCGCCGGGACCCCTTTGGTCAAGAGGACTTCCGGGTCGTGATGGCGGTGGTCGATGACCCGAGCCTGCCCGATCCCCGGGCGCGGCTGCTGTCGGTCTCGGATCGCGACCTGATGGTGGGGGCGCTGTTCACCGCCGGCCTGCCCCTGCGGGCCGCGCGCCGGCTGCGCCTCGGCACGGTCGAGCTGACCGCGCTCTTTGACGGCCAGCAGCTCCAGCTCAGCGGCTACCTGCCCGACTACCGCACGCCGGGCGGGGGCTACCGGGCCCTCTTCGCCCAGCAGGGGGGCCGGCCCTTCCGCACCCTGCCCGAGGACGGCGCGCCGCTGCGGCTCGCACCGGGCGACCGCCTGCTGCTCGACGGCGCGCTGTGGGTCTTCTCGACCGATGGGGCCCGCGGGTGAGCGGCGCGGGGGGGGATCGCCTGCGCGTGGCCGTGAGCTGCACCCGGGGGGTCGGCCCGGAGCGCGGCGGCCGCGCCCGCAACGAAGACAACTACCTCATCGCCCAAGACGGCCGGGTGCGCTTTCGGGACGGGGGGGCGGAGCGCCGCCAGCTCGGCGCCGGCGTCGGCCTGCTCTGCGCGGTGGCCGACGGGATGGGCGGGCACGACAACGGCGAGCTGGCCAGCGCCGCTGCGGTCCAGGCCCTGCTGCGGCTCTATGACCGCGGGCGACCCCACTCCGCCGAAGACGCCCTGCTCGGCTTTGTCCAGACCGCCCACGCGCGCCTGCGCGACCGGGCCCGGGCCCGCGCGGCGGGCAACATGGGCTGCACCCTGACCACCCTGTGGGCCGCCGAGCGCACCTTGGCCTGGGTCCACGTCGGCGACAGCCGCCTCTACCTGCTGCGCGGGGGGACGCTCACCCAGCTCAGCCGGGACCATACCCGTGGCGAGTTCGCCCAGCGCGACGGGAGGCCGAACCCCCTCGCGGCCCACAGCCTCACCCAGAACTTCATCTTCGGCTCGCGCAACCTCGGCGACGACGACCTGCTGCGGCTGGACAAGGGGGTCGACAGCGGCACCCTGACGCTGCAGGTCGGTGATCGGCTGCTGCTCAGCTCGGACGGGGTGCATGGCCCGGTGCCCGCGGCCCAGCTCGCCGAGATCTTGCAGCGGGCCGCCGATCCCGCGCAAGCGGCGCTGTGGCTGACCGATCAGGCGATGGCCAACGGCGGGACCGACAACACCACAGCCCTGGTCGTCCAGGTCGACGCCTTGGCCAGCTGGGACCTCGACGCCGACGACTGGCGTCTCTGGGAAGACGGCGCCGCCGAAGAGCCTCCCACGGCCCCGGTCCAGGTGCCATCGCGGCGCTGATCGACCCGGGCGGCGATGGGTCCAGGGCGCGCCGGCGGCCCGTGCCGCCGTCGGGCGCCCTCCGCGCGCGGCCCGTTGGGCCTTGGTCGCTGCGCGACGGCGGCTGCGCCGCCCGCTCCGGTCGCCCTCGCGCCGCGAGGCGGGCTCTGGCGCGCGGGCCCAACCCCGCACCGCCGCTCCTCCGCCCCTTTCCACCGGGCCCGCGCCGGGACACCTTCTCCACGCGCGGCCCGCCCCCCCGCGCGCCCTCCGGAGGTTCGATGCGCCGCCTGCTCCTCGCCTTGCTCCCCCTCGCCGCCTGCGCGGCCGACCCCAAGGACAGCGGGCCCGCAGACGACGGCGGCGCAGATGGCGCGGATGGCACCGACGGCGCGGATGGCACCGACGGCGCCGATGGCACCGACGGCGCGGATGGCGCGGATGGCGCCGACGGCACCGATGGCGGCGACGACCCGCGGTGGGCCCCCCTGGTCGCCGCGGCCGAGGCCGACATGGCGGCGGCGGGCGCCTACGCGATCAGCGTCGCGGTGCTCAAAGACGGCGAGCTGCTCTACGCGGGGGCCTTCGGCGCCCGCGACGGCGCCGGCGGGGGCGCGGTCACGACCGCGACCCTCTTTGGCATCGGCTCGACCACCAAGAACATGGCCGCCGCCCTCGCGATGCGTGAGGTCGAGGCTGGTCGGCTGGACCTCGACGCCCCCCTCTCGGCCACCCTGCCCGCGCTGGCTCCAGCGGAGGCCGGCTTGCTGCCCGGCGCGAGCCTGCGGCAGCTGTTGATGCACAGCGGCGGCACCAACGACTGGCTCGACTGGCGCGGTGATCCCGATGACGCGGCGCTCGCCGCAGACGCCCTTGGCGACTTCTCGGCCGCCGCCTACCAGATGGCCGTCCCTGGCGAGATCTGGAACTACAGCAACCCCAACTTCTCGATCGTGGGCCTGATGTCCGAGCAGGTCGACCCGGCCGGCCGGCCCTGGGCCGACATGGTCCGCGAAGACCTGTTCGTGCCGCTGGGCATGGAGCGCTGCGTCGCCCGCGGCGTCGACGCCCTGGCAGACGGCGACTCCACCATCGGCGCCGGTATCGGCCTGACCGGCCTGCCCCGGGACGTCGGCCCGGCCGACTTTGACCCGGCCTTCGCCCGCCCCGCCGGCCTGGTCTGGTGCACGCCGTCGGACATGGTCACCTGGGGCTGGGCCCTGCTCGGCGGCCACCCCGACGTGCTGTCCGAGGGGGTGCGCGCCGAGCTGCTGCGGCCACAGATCGACCTGGGCTACGCCGAGCCTGGCGCGCAGACCTACGGCTTTGGCGTGTTCATCGACCAGGGCTTCGCGCTCAGCGAGACCGAGTTCAGCGACAAGCTCCGCATTGATCACGGGGGCAACACGCTGGGCCACACCAGCGCGTTTACGCTCATCCCCGAGGATGGCGTGGTGGTCAGCGTGCTCGCCAGCGCCTACGGCGCCGATCTCAGCGCCACCACCCGCGCGGCCCTCGAGGCGGTCGACGCGCTGGGCCCGCTGCGCGCCCCGCCCGCCGTGGCCCCCGACCCGACCCAGTGGGGCGACTTTGTGGGCAGCTACAAAGACCTCTACAACGTCGGCGACATGACCATCAGCGAAGAGGACGGGGTGCTGGTGGTCGACTGCCCCCTGCTCGACAGCGTGGGCATCCCCTACAGCCGCACATTGGTGCCCTGGGGCCCCCGCACCTTCTTCTGGGAGGTGCAGGGCATGACCATCGACCTGAGCTTCCTGCGCGCCGCCGGCGAGACCGAGGGGCCGGCAAAGTACATCCGCAACCGGATCTTCGTCGCGACCCGCAGCGCGGCCGACGGGCCCGCCGCGTTCGCGCCGCCCCGGGCCCCGCGCCTCGCCCCGCCGGTCGGCCCCGACCCGCTCGGGCCCCGCGCGCCCGGCTGGGCCTGGGCCCGTTAGGCGGTCGGGCGGGGCGGACCGCTCTGGCCCCGAACGGAGCCCCGCATGCCCGCCATCTGGCCCGCCCCCTGCCCGCCCGCGCTGCAGCCCCGCCGTGGGGGCCCGCAGCCGGCGGCCGATGACCCCGCCGCGCTCATCGACCGCGAGCTGAGCCTCATCCAGTTCCACCGGCGGGTGCTCGCCCAGGCGCAAGACCCGGGCGTGCCCTTGCTCGAGCGGCTGCGCTTCCTGACCATCGTCAGCCGCATCGTCGACGAGTTCTACGAGGTGCGGGTCGCCGGGCTGCTGCACGAGGTCGAGCTGGGCCGCCGCGCCGCCGACGGCGCCGACCTGCCCGAGCTGCTGCGCCGGGTCAGCGCCGAGCTCCACGAGCTCATCGCCGAGCAGTACCGCCACCTCAACAGCGTGCTGCTGCCCGCCTTGGCCGACGAGGGCATCTTGCTGCGGCGCCGCACCCAGCTCAACCCCGCCCAGCGGCGCTGGGTCGAGGCCTGGTTCGAAGAGCAGGCCCTGCCGGTGCTCACGCCGCTGGGCCTCGATTTGAGCCACCCCTTCCCGACGGTCCAGAACAAGGCGCTCAGCTTCATCGTGGGCCTCGACGGCAAAGACGCCTTCGGCCGTGGCGTCGGCCTCGCGGTGGTGCAGGTGCCCCGCTGCCTGCCCCGGCTCATCCGCCTGCCCCCCGAGCTCTGCCAGGCGCGGCACGAGTTCGTGATGATCAGCTCGGTCATCCACGCCAACGTCGAGAAGCTGTTCCCGGGCATGCGGGTGCGGGGCTGCCACCAATTCCGGGTCACCCGCAACTCGGACCTCTGGGTCGACGAAGAAGAGGAAGAAGACCTGCTGCGGGCCATCCAGCTCGAGCTGCCGCGGCGCAACTTCGGCGACGCGGTGCGCCTCGAGGTGGCCGACACCGCTGAAGACCACAAGGTCCACTTCTTGCTCAACCAGTTCGGCCTCGACGAGCGCCACCTGTTCCGGGTGAACGGGCCGGTGAACCTCAACCGGCTGGCCGCGCTCTACGATATGGTCGACCGGCCAGACCTCAAGTTTCGGCCGTTTACGCCCAGCGTCCCGAGCCGGGTGACCCAGAGCGAAGACATTTTCCGCACGATCAGCGAGGGTGAGCTGCTGCTGCACCACCCCTACCAGAGCTTTGGCCCGGTCACCGAGCTGCTGCGGCAGGCCGCCGCCGACAGCGACGTGCTGGCCATCAAGATGACGCTGTACCGCACGGTGCTGCGCTCACCGGTGGTCGAGGCGCTGATCGAGGCCGCGCGCAACGGAAAGGCCGTCACCGCCGTCATTGAGCTGCGTGCCCGCTTCGACGAAGAGGACAACATCCAGATCGCCACCCGGCTCAAAGAGGCGGGCGCGAGCGTGGTCTACGGCATCGTCGGCTTTAAGGCCCACGCCAAGGTGCTGCTGGTCGTGCGGCGCGAGGGCGGCAAGCTGCGCCGCTACGTGCACCTCGGCACCGGCAACTACCACCCGGGCACGAGCAAGGCCTACACCGACATCTCGTTCATGACCGCCGACCCCGCGATGGGGGCCGACGTGCACACCCTGTTCAACCAGCTCACCGGGATCGGCGTCGCCGAGCCGCTGCAGAAGCTGCTGCAGTCGCCCTTCACCCTCGCGCGCGCGGTGACCGCCCGGGTCGACGCCGAAGCCGAGGCGGCCCGCGCGGGGCGCAGCAGCGGCATCGCGCTCAAGCTCAACGCGCTGGTCGATCCGGCGCTGATCGCCGCGCTCTATCGGGCCAGCCAGGCGGGCGTGCCGATCCGGCTCAAGGTGCGGGGCATGTGCCGACTGCGGCCCGGCGTGCCCGGCCTCAGCGAGACCATCCAGGTCCACAGCACGGTGGGGCGCTTCCTCGAGCACACCCGCTGCTACTGGTTCCACGCCGAGGGCGACGAGGTGATGTACCTCGCCTCGGCCGACTGGATGGAGCGCAACCTGTACCGCCGCGTCGAGGTCGCCTTCCCCATCGAAGACCACCGGCTCAAGCAGCGGCTGCGGACCGAGCTGTTCGAGCTCTATGACCGCGACGACACCCAGACCTGGGTGATGCTGCCCGACGGCACCTCGCGCAAGCGGGCGCCGGTGGGGCCGCGGCCCTTCTCGGCCCAAGACCACCTGCTCGAGCTGCACACCCGGCGCGGCTGAGGTCTCCCGCCCCGCGCGGGCCGGGGCCGCCTCGCGCGGGCTCAGTCGAGCCAGAGCCAGGCCGAGATCCCCACGCCCAGCGCCGCGCCGACGAGCAGGCCCAGCAGCAGGGTGAGCCGGGGGTCGGTCCGCGGGGGCGCCGGCGGCTGCACCACGGTCGGCGCCTCTTCCGGGTGGGCGGCGGGCGGCGGCGGGCCCAGGTCGGCCGGCGCGGCGGTGGGCGGCTCTGCGTCGGCGGTCGGCCGCAGAGCGGCCTGCAGGGCCTGCAGCTCCAGGTCGGCGAGGCCGTCGGGCAGCGGCACCAGGTCGAGCGGCTCGTTGGCGATCGCCGCCTTGACCCCGGGGCTCGGCCGCAGCTCGCTGGACACGCCCGCCGGTGCGCTGACCCGCAGCGCCGAGATGGCGTCCACCAGCGCGCTCCAGGCGGGGCTCGGGCCGGGCTGCGCCGGGCCGGTGCGCTCGGCGGGCTCTGGCGGCGGGGCGGGCCGCAGGGGGCCGGCGGCCGTGCGCTCCCAGGCGGCGGTCGCGGCGGGGTCGGGCGGTGGGGCGG
>JBJONS010000151.1:0-7153 GCA_046051725.1 Pseudomonadota bacterium
TCAAGGACCGGATGGGGGCCGAGCTGAACTTGATCATGGGCTTGGGCAACGACGAGATTGGCTACCTCGTGCCCCCCTACGACTACGTGCTGTCGGAGTCTTCGCCGTACCTGTCCGAGGCGCCGGGCAACCACTACGAAGAGACGAACTCGGTCGGGCCGGCGGCGGTGCCGGCCATCCTCGGGGTCGCCGCGCTGCTGACGGCCGAGGGCGGCTGAGGGCCACGCGCGGCGGTGGCTGGGGAGGGCCCCCTCCCCACGGCACCCCGGCGTGCTTAGGCGGCCGCCCTGGAGGCCTCCATGCGCGATCCGTACCAAGTGCTCGGCGTCACCAAAAGCGCCAGCTCCGAAGACATCCGTCGGGAGTACAAGAAGCTGGCCCGCCAGTTTCACCCCGACCTCAACCCGGAGCCGGCGGCCCAAGAGCGCTTCAAAGAGGTCAACCAGGCCTACGAGCTCATCGGCGAGGACGAGAAGCGCAAGCTCTGGGATGAGTTCGGCGAGGTGAGCACCAAGCCGGGTTTTGACGCCGAGCAGGCCCGCGCCTACCGATCAATGGGCGGCGGCTTCGGCGGGGCCGGCGGCGGCGTCCACATGGACATGGATGACCTGCTCAGCCAGATGTTCGGCGGCGGCGGCGGCCCCTTCGGCGGCGGCGGCGCCCGCGGCGGACCGCGCGGCGGCGCGCGGGGCCCGATGGGCTTTGGCAGCCCCGGCGAGGACGTGCGGGTGAAGCTGCGGGTGAAGATCACCGAGGTGCTGCAGCAAGAGCCGGTGAGCGTCACCTTCTTGCGACCCGACCACAATGGCGTGCCAGTCAGTGATGTGGTCAAGACCCGCGTCAAGCCGGGCACCCCTGAGGGCGGCGAGCTGCGGGTGCGCGGCAAGGGCGGCCACGGACAGCCGGCCGGCGATCTGGTCATCGAGGTGCGCTACGCCCTGCCCGACGGGGCGCGGGCCGACGGGGATGACGTGGTGATGGACCTGCCCATCACCCTGCACGAGGCGCTGGCTGGCGGCGCGGTCGACGTGCCGACGCCGGACGGGCCGGTCAAGCTCAAGATCCCCGCGGGCAGCAGCGGCGGCCAGCGCCTGCGCATCAAGGACCGCGGCCTGCCCTGCAAGGCGGGCCGGGGCCACCTCTACGTCGTGCTGCGGCCCACGGTGCCCAAGACCGCCGATCCCGAGGCGCTGCGCCTCGCCGCGGCGCTCGACGCCTTCGCGGCGGCGCCGGTGCGCGAGGGCCTGGCCTTCTGAGCGGAGGCTGCCGCGCCCGGCGGTGCCCCCGTCGCCCCGCTTGAAAAGGCGGCCAGATCGGGCCACACTGCGGGTGAGGCGGGGGGAGCGCGCGGTCCAAGCGGCCTGGCGCCCCAGTCGGCGGACGCGGGGCGGCCGCGTCGTCGCCCTGCTCGTGCACCACAGGGTTTTCGCTGGGCGGCCATCGCCCGAGGGAGGAGACATGCGCAAGTTCTTCTGGATGGTCGCGCTCGCGGCCGCGTGCAGCGGCGGCGACAAGGGCGGCAGCAGCGACACCGGCACCGGCGGCAGCGGCGACGGCGGCGAGGGCGCGGGCGACGGCGGCTCGGACGGCGGCGCCGGCGGCACCGGGAACCAGGGCGACTTCATCAACACCGCCGTGACCCCGGTGGGCGACTTCACGGGCTTCGAGTCCGGCTATGGCGGGGCTTGGCTCAACACCGAGCCGACCGTGGCGCCGAGCGACTTCACCCTGCAGGCGCAGGTCCTCGACTTCCAGGAAGACACGCCGGTCGCCGACGCGACCGTCGACTTCTACCTGACCGACGCGGTGACCGCGGTGCCTGAGCTCAGCGGCGTCACCGACCCGGGCGGCAACGTGCCGTTCACCGTGCCGACCTGCACCCCGCTGACCTACAAGACCTCGACCGACGCGGCCCTCGAAGAGACCGTGCCGACCTTTGAGGCCCACCAGGTCTACGGCGTGGGCACCAGCGGCGACACGCTCAACAGCGTGTCGACGACCACCTACAACCTGATCCCCTCGTTGCTCGGCGTCAGCGTCCAGGACGGCAAGGCCACCGCGGCCGGCACCGCCTACGACGTCAACGACGACCCGATCACCGGCGCCCAGGTGGTGGTCAAGAGCCTCGTCGACGACAGCATCCCCGATGGCATCGTCGTCAAGTACTTCGTCGACAGCTTCCCCAACCGCAGCCAGCCCGAGACCTCGCCCGACGGCCTGTGGGTCGCCATCAACATCCCCCCGGGCGAGTGGAAGGTCGAGATGTGGGTGGCCGACGGCGCCGGCGGGCACCTGCTGATGGGCCAGAGCAAGCTGACGGTCTTCCCCGACAGCATCAACATCTCGAACATCTACACCGGCTTCGACTCGGTGAAGTACCCCGCGAGCTGCTTCGCCTCGCGCTGATCCCCACCGGAGGGTGCCGCCCGCGGCCCCCGGTTGAGGCCAGCCCCCGCGGCTGGCCTCTTCGGTTTTTCGCGGGGGCGCCCTAGAGCGGTGGGCCTGCCTTCGCTCCGACCGGACCGCGTGGTGTAGGCTCGGGCGCCCCCGGGCGGCGGGGGCGGCGGGTCGCGCTCCGGCGTGGCCCCGCGGCCGCGGAGCGCGCCTCTGCTGGATCGCCGCCCCGGCCCTCGTTCGCCGCTGCCCTCTGCCCCTGCCTTCCGCGCCCCCGCGCCGCGCGCCTCGGCCCCTGGAGCTGCCATGCCCCTCGCCCTCACCCCCATCCTCGCCCTCTGTGGCCTCCTCTCGGGCGCCGCCCACGCGGCAGAGGACGACTACGACTTCGAGCTGGAGGGCTACTTCCGGACCCGCGGCTACCGCTTCCGCTCGCTGACCCCCGAGCAAGACGGCGTCGGCAACTTCATGGCCATGCGCCTGCGGGTCCAGCCCCAGATCAACTTCCAAGACCGCGCCAAGTTCTTCATGATGATGGACTTGATGGACGACGTGGTGATGGGCGACAACCAGAGCCTGCTGCCCGCCGCTGTCTTCGCGCAGGACCCCAGCTACACCCGGATGGAGGGCCAGAACCAGGACTTCTTCCAGCGCTCGACCGAGGCGCCGATGGTCAAGCGCGCCTGGATGGAGTTCAAGCTCCCGGTCGGCACCATGCGGGTCGGCCGCCAAGAGTCCCAGTGGGGCATGGGCATCCTCAGCAACGCCGGCAACGGCTTTGACGACAGCTTCGGCGAGAACCACTACGGCTCGACCTTTGACCGCGTGATCTTCGCGACCTCGCCCACGGCGATCGCCCACAAGATCATGAAGAAGAAGGGCAAGCCCGCGCCCTTCTTCGTCGGCGTCGGCGTCGACCGCCTGGTCGAGGACCCGCTCGAGACCTACTACGGCTACCAGTGCGCCACCAAGGACGAGGCGGGCAACCCCATCCAGCGCAACCTGGCCGACGGCACCCGCAACCCCGGCTACGACCCGCGCTGCGACACCGTGGACGGCATCACGCAGCAGGCCGGGACCGACGGCTACCACGACATCGACCACGACTACACCGAGCCGCGGGACCCCAGCAACCGCACCGACGACTGGTGGGTCGACCGCAACGACGACGCCTGGGAGATGGTCTACCTCGCCATTTACCGCGGCGAGGACGTCAAGATGTTCGGCAGCACCGGCGACTTCACGCTCGGCGCCTACGTGATCGACCGCCAGCACGTCGAGTCTGACAGCCGCGTGCAGATCTACGACGCCTACCTCAAGTTCTTGTGGAAGGGCATCTACCTCGAGGGCGAGGCGGTCCACATCCGCGGCAAGTCCAGCGGCCTCGCGCTGCCCGGCACCTACGACCCGGCCTCTGAGCTGCCCAACCCGCTGTACAAAGACATCAACATCTGGGGCTGGGCCGGCCGCACCGGCTACATCAAGCCCGAGTGGCAGGGCATCTTCGAGGCGGGCTTCTCGGGCGGCGACGACAACGTGGCCGACAGCAAGTTCACCGGCCGCAACCTGCACCCCGACTACAACGTCGGCCTGCTGCTCTACGAAGAGGTGCTCGCCCGCGTGACCGCCCGCTCGTGGTCGAGCGGCGCGCTGCCGCTGTGGAGCAACGGCGGCGTGTGGAACTCGCTGTACGTCTTCCCCAACGCCTCGATCCGGCCGCTCGACGGCCTCGAGATCACCGGCGCCTACCTGCTGGCCTGGCCCCACAAGCCGGACGGCACCCGCATCCGCTGCACGAAGGATGACGAGGCCTCGATGGGCATCGAGTGCGCCGACCCCTACGACGGCGAGCTCGCCCAAGAGATCGGCTGGGAGACCGATCTCGCGATCAAGTACAAGTTCCACAAGCACGTGCTGGTCAGCAGCGAGACCGGCTACGCCCAGGTCAGCAACCGCGTGCCGCTCGAGAACCTCGGGCTGAACCCCGACGGCAAGTTCTTCACGAGCCAGGTCCGCGTCGCCTACGAGTTCTGAGCCCAGGGACGGCCGCGCCGCGGGGCCCCGGCAGGCTCCGCGGCGCCCCGCCGGAATATGGCGCAGCAGGCCCGAGGGGCGGGCGGCGCCCGCGCGCGGGCGGGGAGGACCGATGGCGGGGCGACGCGCGGCGCAGCTCTTGGGGTGGGCGCTCGGCCTGGCGGTGGCGGGGGCGGCGCTGGCGGGCCCCCGCGAAGATCTGCTGCAGGCCGCCGATCCGACCTTGCCCGAGGCCAGCCGCCTCGCGGCCTTCGACCGGCTGGTCAACGCTGGGGCTACCGATCTCAGCCTGATCGAGGGGCTGGTCAAGGACCCCAAGGCCGACGCGCGCCAGCGCTGGGTCGCGGTGCGGGCGCTGGGCCGGCTGCAGGGCGACCGCGCCGAGCAGCTGCTGCTCGGGCTGCTCGACGACGCCGAGCCGGCCATGCGCGCGGCGGCCGTGCAGGCGCTGGGCGATCTCGGCCAGCGGCGCCACGCGCCCCGGGCGAGCGCCCTGCTCACCGACCCGGCCATCTTGGTCCGGGCGAGCGCGGCCGAGGCCCTGTGCAAGATCGGCGATGAGGCCGCGGTCGACGCCCTCTCCGCCGCTCTTTTCGCCAAGGACTCGTGGTACCGCGGCAGCAGCCTGTGGGTGCGCCGCCACTACGTCGACGCCATCGGCTGCATCGGCCGCCGCTCGGCGGTGCCGGCGCTGCTGCGGGCGCTGGACGACGGCGATCCGGCGGTCAGCGCGGCGAGCATGAAGGCCTTGGCCAAGGTGGCCGGCTTTGACTACGCCGAGGGCCGCAACCCCCAAGAGGCGCGGGACGCCTGGCGCCGCTGGGCCCAGAGCCAGCTGCGCTGAGCCGGGCGGGCGCAGCCCCGGCCGGCGGTCGGGGAGCGAGGGGAGCCGCGACGCAGGGACAACCTGCAGCGCGGCGTTTTGCGGAGCGTGCCCGCCGATCCCGTCGGCGGAGGCGGCTCACCAGGCCGCCCGCGCCGTGTCGACCGCCGGATCGATGAGCACGAGGCCGTCCACCGCGCCGCCCACCCGCGCCCCGGCGGGCAGCCCGGCGCGCCAGGCCGCCGCGCCCGCCCGGTCGAGCCGCCAGAGCGCGGCGGTGGGGGTGGAGCGCAGCACGACGGCCCCGGAGGGGGGCGTGGGCGGCTGCGCCCGGTCGAAGCTGAGGATGACCACCAGCGGGGCGTCCTCGGCCGGCGCGGCCAGCGCCTCACCGCGCAGCAGCAGGTCGAGCACGAGGCCGCCCGGCTCAGCGGCCGGCGCCCCGGCCAGCACCACCCCGTCGACCAGGGGCGTGCCCGCCGCGGGGTGGGCGTGCAGCGCGCCGATCAGCGCGTCACCCATCGCGTGGGTCAGGCCGAGCGTGCTCGGGCGGGCCCAGGCCCCCGGCCGGGCGAGCGGGTCCGGCGCCGGGCGGAGGAGGAGCAGGCTGAGCGCGAGCCCGAGGCGCGGCGCGCCGGCCCAGCCCGCGGCGAGCGGCAGGCCCAGCAGCCGCAGGTGGTGGTCCCGCAGGCCGCCGATCCCGGCGCCGAGCAGGGCCACGCCGCCGAGGCTGAGCAGCCCGGCGCCGGTCAGCCTGCGTGAGCCGCGCGCGAGGAGACCGACCAGCGCGCCGATCCCGAGCAGGGCGGTCGCCGCCCCGCCGTGGGCCAGGGCCGCCCCGAGCGCCCCGCCGATGACCGCGGCGGGCCCCGCGCCGCCGGGCGCCCCGGCCCCGTCCCCCAGGCTGGGCCCGGCCGCCGCCGCGAGGGCCACGAGCCGCGGGCCCAGCGAGAGCAGCGCCAGCGTCGTCATCCCCAGCGCGCGACGCCACCCGCCCTGCCACAGCAGGGGGGCCGCGCCCAGCGCCAGCGGGTGGTTGTGGACCGCCGCGGTGAAGGCCGCCGCCGCCCCCAGCGCGGCGCCCACCCCGCGCCCGCCGGCGAGCAGGGCGGCGAGGCCGAGCCAGGCCGCCCCGAGGTAGCCCTCGGCGCCCGACAGCGCCGTGTCGATGAGCCCCGGATCGACGGCCAGCAGCCCACCTGCGCACAGCCCGGCGATCCGGGCAGCCCGCCGATCCGCCGCGGCCCGGGCGGCGAGCAGCGCGCCGATCGGCGCGACGACGGCGTGCAGCACGAGCAGGGCGGCCTCGGCCTCCCACAATGAGCGGGCGAAGGGCACGATCAGCGCGTGGGGCAGGGCGAGCAGCTGGCCGTAGGGCGGCGCGTGCGGGGTGGTCGCCCACCAGCCGCGCCAGGCCACCCACCAGGGCCCGAGGCTGTCGCCCAGCGTCATCACCAGGGGCAAGGCGCGCAGCCGCAGCGCCGCGGCGAGCCCCCACAGCGCGGCGAGGCCGAGCAGCTCGACCGGGCCCAGGCGCAGGCGGCGCCGCGGCCCCATCAGGGCGCGCCCCCGCGCCAGGGCGCGCAGCCGACGGCGAGCCCGCCGCGCAGGGCCTCGGCCACCGGATCGCCGACCGGCCGCGGGGGCAGGCCCGCCGCCGCCCCGCAGCCCAGCGCCGCGCCGAGCCCGGCGCCCAGGCCGGCGGCCCCGGCGGGAGAGAGGGCCTCGAGCTGGGCGGCCAGCGCCGCGGGGTCCGGGCGGGCGGCGCCCTCGGCGGTCAGCGCGGACGCGGCGGCGCGGCCGGCCTCCTCCTCTGGGGACGGCGGGCGCAGCGCGGCGGCCCAGGCGGCCGGGGGCGCGCCGGGCGGGCGCAGGGCGGCCGCCGGCCGGGCGAGGTGGGCG
>JBJONS010000152.1:0-3285 GCA_046051725.1 Pseudomonadota bacterium
CCGCCGCCGGCCCGCGGCCGGCGGGGCGCCCGGCTGCCCACGGTGCTCCTGCAGCTCAGCCCGCCTCGAGCACGATTTTTCCGAGGTGGTCGGCCCGCTCCAGCGCGGCGAGGGCCGCCGGCAGGGCGTCGAGGCCAAAGCGCCCGCCGATGACCGGGCGGAGGTTGGGGTGGGCGGCCAGCGCGGCGTGCAGGGCCGCGTGATCTTCGCCGCTGCCGACGAAGACCCCCTGCAGGCGCAGGCCGCGCATGAGCACGGCGGTCAGCGGCAGGTGGGCGTCCACACCGTCCAGCACGCCGATCACGGCGATGGTGCCCCCGGGCCGGGCCGCGGCGAGGCTCTCGCTGAGCGTGCCCGCGCCGCCGACCTCGACCACCAGATCGACGCCGCCGCCGCTGCGCGCGCGCACCTCGCGCCCCCAGCCGCCGGCCGGCGCGACGATGACCTCGGCGCCCAGGGCGGCTGCCGCGGCGGCCTTCTCGGCCCGCCGGGTGACCAGGATCGGCCGGGCGCCCGCCATCACCGCCAGCTGCGCCGCGAAGAGCGAGACGCCGCCGGTGCCGATGACCAGCACCTGCTGGCCGGGCCGCAGGGCGCCCTCGGTGAACAGCGCCCGCCACGCCGTCACCGCCGCGCAGGGCAGGGTGGCGGCCTCGGCGTCGCTGAGGTGGGCGGGCGGGCGCAGCAGGGCCGCGGCGGGCAGGCAGCGCCAGGTCTGCAGCAGGCCGGGAAGCGGGCCGCCGAGCGCGTGGCGGGGGGCGTCGGCGGGCAAGCGGCCGCCGGGCCAGCCGACGCAGAACAGCGGCGAGGCGCGCTCTCCGACCGACCAGCCCCGCACACCCGGCCCCAGCGCCTCGACCACGCCCACCCCGTCCGAGCCGGGCACGAGCGGCAGGGGCTGGCCCGGGTTGTAGCGCCCGGTGACCATGAGCAGGTCGCGGAAGTTGAGGCTCATCGCGGTCATCCGCAGCCGCACCTCGCCGGGGCCCGGCGCGGGCGGCGCGTCCTCGTCGACCCAGCGCAGCCGGTCCACGCCCCATGCCCCCTCGACCTGCCAGCGACCTGCCACGCGCACCTCCGTCGGCCGGGCCCGCGGGCCGGCAGCTTCCCCACGAAAGAGCTTGACACTGGGCGGTCGGGCCGGGCATCGTGACCGCGTGGATGACGTCTGCGGCGACGGAGTCCACGAGCCCGGTCGCCCTGCCCTTGGTCCTCCCCTCGCGCGGCGCGCGGGGCCAGGCGCGGCGGCCGACCCACGCGGGCCCCCGAGGGGCGCCGCGGTCCAGCGAGGTCCAGATGGCAGCAGAGGTCGTGCGCCTGTTCGGGCTGCAGCGCCCGTCTCCCCCCCTGGCTGACTTTGAGCCCGGCTACAACCGGCGCGACGCGCCGCGCGACCTGGTCCGCAGCCTCGTGCGGTGGGACCACCGCCGCCTCGAAGACCAGCCCGGCGAGCTGCGCGACGCCTCGGCCACCGGCCTGTTCTTCCGGCCAAGCTGCGGCACGGTGCGCTTCCGGCCCGAAGACGTGGTCTGGGGCACGCTGCAGATCGACGGCCAGGCGCGGGTCTTCGCCGGCACGGTCCGCTGGCGGGGGTGGAGCATCGAGCACCGCTGCGTCGGGCTCGGCGTCGCGCTCGAGCCGAGCAGCGCGCTCACCGACGCCGAGCTCGTCGCCCTGCGCTTCCCCCGCGACCCGACCGGCCGGCCCACCCTGAGCCTCGTGCGCGGCGGGCCGGCCCACTGAGGGGTCCGAAAGAGGGGTCCGAAAGAGGGGTCCGAAAGAGGGGTCCGACGGAGGGGTCCGACAGAGGGCGCGGGCCGGCGCCTTGCCGTACGCACAGCGGTGAGCCACGTCGATGTCGGCGTGGCTCAGCCCTTTTTGGCCTTGCCGCCCTTGCCCTTGCCGGCCTTGCCCGCCGGGGCCTCGTCGGGCCGGGCGTCCTCGGCCGCAGCCGCGGCGGCCTCGCCGGCCTCGTCGCCGTCGGCGGGCGCCTGCGCGGCGGCCTGGGCCTCGGCGGCGGCCTTGGCGTCGGCCTCGGCCTGGGCTTCAGCGGCCTTGCGGGTGGTCGCGGCCTGCTCGGCGATGACCTTGAGCGAGGCGAGGCCCTTCTCGTAGTCGGGGCCGAGCATGGAGTCCATGTTCATCGCGAGGCCCATCAGCTTGGTGCCGAAGTCGGCCTGCTGGTCGTAGGTCCAGGTCACCTTGGTCTGGTCGCCCTCGGGCTTGAGCAGGAAGTTCGCGTCGGCTTCGGACTGCCAGGGGGCGGTGAAGACGAGGCGCATGTGCACGGCCTCGGGCTCGGACTTGGTGATGGTCATGCTGCCGGTGCCGACCAGCTCGCTCGACCAGTCGTAGCGGGCGCCGAGGCCGGCGCTGGGCTCAGAGTGGGTGACCTTCTGGAGGGGGTCCATCTGGCCCCAGGGGTTCCAGGCCGAGAACTTCTTCAGATCGTTGATGTGCGGTTGGATGTCGCCCGGCTGGGCCGCCACCACCAGGCTGCGCTCGACGTGCACCACGTCGGGCTGCGTCGCCGCCGCGCCCAGCACGCCGACCACTGCCACCGCCACCACCGCGCCGATCCCCAGCAGCACCTTCTTGATCATGACCCACCCCTCGCTGCGGACCGGCGGGTGGCCCCTCACGGCGGATCGGGGTTGATCGGCGCGCGGCCCCAGGGCGGTCCGTCGGGTGACTATTGGCCTCGCCCCGCCCGCTTCAAGGGCGATCCTGCGACAGATCAGGCGGGGGACAGGCCCCGCGGCCGGCGCAGCCCCAGGCCGCCCCGCCCGCGGCCACCCGATCCGGCGGGCCCAGCGCGGCGGTCGCCTGCTCCACAAAACCATCCAGCACGATGATCACCGCGACCCCGCTCGGCCAAGCCGCGGGAGGTGGGCCCTGCCCGCGCAGGTGGGCCTCGAGCGCCCGGCCCGCCCGCGCCCAGGGCCCCGGCGGCAGGCCGGGCTGGTTGGGGTCGATCACCAAGGCGCGGCCGTGGACGTCCTGATCGGCGAGCGGGCGCTGGGCGTGCACGCCGGGGCCGGCGGCGGGCAGCACGAGCAGGGGGCCCGGCGGCAGCCCGTCGAGCGCCGCGCTGATCGGCAAGGGCGGGGCGGCGGCGGTGGGCAGCGGCAGCGGCAGCGGCGAGCCCAGCCCCAGATCGACGACCACGACGCCGATCAGCAGCAGGCCCACCCACGGCCGCTGGCGGCTCAAGCGGGCCGCGCCCGCGCCGGCGAGTCCCGCGAGGCCCACCGCCACCGGCAGCAGCAGGCGGGCGTGGTGGTG
>JBJONS010000153.1:0-21395 GCA_046051725.1 Pseudomonadota bacterium
CGCGGCGCGGCGGCTGGAGGCGCGGGCCGCCGCCGACCTGGGGCTTGCCCCGGCCCTCGCCCACCAGCGGGGCGCCCTCGCCGCGGCCATCGCCGAGGCGCTCGCTGACGCGGGGCTTCGACCCGGGCTTGGGGGCGCCGGGCTTGACCGCGCTGGCCTGACCGCCCCGGGGCTTGGACTCACCGCGATCGCCGCGGTCGGCCGCGGGCTTGCCGCCGGCCAGGGGGCCGCCCGCGCCGCGGCGGGGGCCTTCGCCCGCGCCGACCAGCGGGCGGGCATCGGCCTTGCCCTTGCCCTTGCCCTTCTTCGCGCTGGGCTTGGCCGCGGGCTTGGCGCCGGACAGCGGGCCCTCGTCCGCGCCACGGGGGGCCCGGAGCGTGGGCTGCCCCGCGGCGGCGGCGGCCGGGCTCAGGTCGACCGCGAGCCCGAGGCCGAGCAGGACCAGCGCGCGGGTGGTGAGCAGGCGCAGGGCGGGGGTGCGGACGGACGACATGCGACCTCCACGCGGGGCGAACCCGCGCTTACACCCTCTTCCCCCTCGGACCGAGGCGGGTGGAGGGCGACCAACGAGGTGGACCGCGGGGGACACATCCAGTCCGCTCCCGCTCCGCCTCGCCGCCGCTTACGGTCCGGTTACGCCCTCCATTCAAGCCGTTCGGCAGGATCTGCGGCGGCGCGCCCGTGTCGCGCGGCGCCAGACCCCGCCAGGCTCAGAACTGAAAGACCAGCTCGGCCGCGACTTGGGGCCGCACGGCGCCGGTCTCGACGCGGGCGGCTGGCGCGTAGGTGTGGAAGCCAAACGCCTTGCCCGACAGGTTCAAGCCGACGCGGTCGTAGCGCAGCAGCAGATCGGCGCCGAGCAGCAGCGCGGGCTCGGACACGGTGACCATCTGGTCGTTCTGGTCTTGCTGCGAGGAGTCGGCGGCCCAGATCACCGCAAAGCCGCCGCGGCCGATCAGGTCCCAGTTGAAGCCGTCGCCGTAGCGGTGCGGGATGCGGGCGCCCGGCGCGACGAAGACGCCGTGCCGCAGCGAGTAGAAGTCCTTGGGATCGTCGACCAGCGGGTCGACCTTGTCTTGCACGGCCTCGTCGACGCTGAGGAACATGCCGGCGTCGACGTGGACCACGCGGGTGAGGCGCGAGTCAAAGCCGACCTGGAAGCCGACGTTCTCGGTGCCGTCGGCGACTGAGAGGCCGGCGTGGAGGCGGTTGAGGGGATCCATCGGCGGGCGACCCGCCCAGGCCGCGGGCGCGGCCAGGACCCCCGCGATCAGCGCCGCTGCTTGTGGAGCTCGCGTCCGCACCATCCGTCCCCCCTCCCCGCGTTGTCGGGGTCGTCGGCCGCCCGATCCGGGACCGCGCGGCGCTGCGCCGCGGCGGGCGCCGCTCGTTCTGCGACCACGTGTCCGCGCGGAGGGTGCATGTTCACGCCCCTCCCCGGCCTCGCCCTATCTCACCGCCGCGGCGGTGGGGCGCGCTCAGGGCCGCGGGGCGCCGAAGAGCGCGCCGCCGACCGCGGCGAGCCCGCGCAGGTCGTGCACCTCGTCGGGCAGCCGCGGCACGCTCCACAGGACCTGGCCGGGGCGCATGTGGGTGCGAACACCGTCCACAAGCTGATCTTCGTGGGCGGCCAGCTCACGCAGCCGCCGGTGGGCCGCGCCGAGCCGCGCCAACAAGCTGCGGGCCGTCGCCGGATCCAGGTCGGTCGACCGGGCCGCCGCCGCCGCCCCGAGCACCGCGTCGGCCGACAGCTCGCCGCCGTGCGCGACATGGCGCTGGTTCACGATCACGCCGGGGTTGGGCATGCGCCGCGTCGCCAGCTCATCGAGGAAGAAGGCCGCGACCTCGAGCGAGGGCCCGTTCGGCGCGCAGACCACCAAGAAGCTCGTCGCCCCCTGGTCAAAAAACATCTTCTCGACCGCCTCTTGGCGCTCGCGGAAGCCGTCGTAGAGGTCTCGGAAGTGGTTGAAGTACTCGGACAGATCGTCGAGGAACTCGGCGCCAAAGACGTGGCTGAGCAGGCGGAAGACCACCGCGCTCGTGCCCGACAGCAGCCGGCTGAGCACCCGCTCTTTGTCGTAGGGCTCCAAGAACCACTTCATCACGCGCTTGTCGAGGAAGCGGGCCAAGCGGCCCGGCGCCTCGAGGAAGTCGAGCGCGTTCTTGACCGGCGGGGTGTCGAGCACCACGAGGTCGTAGCGGCCGCCGATCACGACGTCGTGCAGCTTCTCGGTCGCCATGTAGTCTTGGCTGCCCGAGATGTTGTCGGCGGTCGCCCGGTAGATCCGGTTGTTGAGGATGGCGTCGCGGCGGGCCGGATCGGGGGCGATCTGCTTGATGAGGTCGTCAAAGGTCTTCTGGTTGTCGAGCATCATCGCCCACAGCTCGCCCTTGGCCTCGGGCAAGCTGCTCAGATCGATGCGCAGCTCGTCATTCCCAAACCGCGACAGGCCCAGCGAGTTCGCCAAGCGCCGCGCTGGATCGATGGTCAGCACCAGCACCTTGCGGCCGGTGATCGCCGCCTGCAGCGCGATCGCCGCGGCGGTCGTCGTCTTGCCGACGCCGCCCGAGCCCACGCAGACCACGAGGCGCTTGCCGGCGATGACCGAGGACAGATCCCGCGCGCTCATCGGCCCGCCTCCTTCAAGGCGTGCCGCTGCAGCGCCGCCACCATCTGCTGCACGACCCGCTGCGGTCCGCCCGGTCCCCCGCCCAAGGCGCCCAGGCGCGCGAAGCGCACGACCTCGGCGGGCAGCGCGGCCTCGAGCCGGCGCAGCGCGTCGGTGGTGCCGGCCTCGAGGCTCGCCTCCCACCGACCGGCCAGCAGCAGCTCGGCGGCCTCGGGCGGCAGCTCAGCCTCGGCGGCGGCGAGGCGGTCGAGCAGCGTGCGCTCGCCCTCGCTCAGGCTCGGGACGGCGGCCCGGTTCAGCGCGACCACCGGCATGCGCAGGGTCGGCACCTCTTTGCGCAGCCGCTCCCACAGCTCGATGGTCTCGTTGACCACCATCTCTTCGGGCAGGGCGACGATGCTCAGCGCGGTGTCAGGCCGCGAGAGCTGGGCGAGCACCTGCTGGGCCCGCTCGCGGATCGGACCGCCCCGCATCAGCCCGAGCGCGACGTTGGGCACGCCGAGCAGGCTGATCGCGTGCCCGCTGGCCGGCATGTCGACGATGACCTGGTCGTAGCGCTCGGCCAGGGTCACCACCCGCGACAAGATCACCGTCTCGCGCACCCCAGGGGTCGCGTCGAGGAAGGTCTGCACCAGCTTGTTGTCGATGATCTTCTTGACCATCCGGGGCGCCGGGACCGCGCCCTCGAGCCACTCCACCAGCGCCTCGCGCCAGGTGAGGTTGCAGACGTCGAGCTGCGGCGCCACCCGCGTCGGCGCGTAGGTCGGCGCCACCCCGAGCATCGCGGTCAGGGCGGGCCGCAGCACGTCGACCTCAGCGACGATGGTGCGCCGGCCGCGCTCGGCCGAGACGCGGGCCAGCGCGGCGGAGAGGGTGGACTTGCCGGTGCCGCCCTTGCCCGTGACGAGGACGAGCCGGCTCTGCAGGAGGGACGTGAGGCTCAAGGCGGCCTACCAGCGGATGAGGTTGGCGCCCCAGGTGAGCCCGGCCCCGAAGGCGGCGAGCAGGACGGTGTCGCCCTGCTTTACCCGGCCTTCGAGAACGGCCTCGTGCAGCGCGATGGGGATGGAGGCGGCGGTGGTGTTGCCGTAGCGCTGGATGTTGTTGAACACCCGCGCCGGATCGATGCCGATCTGGCGGGCCACCATCTCGTTGATGCGGAGGTTGGCCTGGTGGGGGACCATCAGCGCGACGTCGGCCACCGTGAGGCCGTTGCGGCTGAGCACCTCGTCGATGACCTCGGGCAGGCGCTTGACCGCGTGCTTGAAGACGGCCTGGCCGACCATCTGGGGGAAGTGCCGGCCCTGCTCCATCATCTCGGCGGTGAGCCGCGGCTGGAGCCGGCTGGCCGGCGCCTCGAGCATCAGGATCTCGTAGTCGGTGCCATCGGCGTGCAGCGCGCTGTCGAGCAGGCGGCTGTCGCCCTCGGTCGCGGTGAGGACCGCCGCGCCGGCGCCGTCGCCGAACAGCACCGCCACGTCGCGGCCGCGGTTCGAGATGTCGAGGCCGCTGCTGTGCACCTCTGCGCCGACCACCAGCACGTTCTTCATCGCGCCGGTGCGGATGAACTGGTCGGCGATCGACAGGCCGTAGACAAAACCGGTGCACTGGTTGCGGATGTCGAGGGTCGCGATGCCCGGGACGCCGAGCCGCGCCTGCAGCAGGCAGGACGAGCCGGGGAAGTTGATGTCGGGCGAGAGCGTCGCGAACAGGATCATGTCGAGATCGCTGGCCTGGAGGCCCGCCTCGGCCAGCGCCTGCTGGGCGGCGGGCACGGCGAGGTCGGTGGCGCCCACATCGCCCACCACCCAGCGCCGCTCGCGGATGCCGGTGCGCTTGCTGATCCACTCGTCGCTCGTGTCGATGAGCGTGGCGAGCTGATCGTTGGTGACGACGTTCTCAGGGAGGTAATGCCCCAGCCCTGCGATCTTGCTGCCGCGCATCGGCGCTCCGTGGTGGGCGGACCAGGGCCAGGGCCCGGCGCGCCGGAGGCCCGGGAGGGCCATGAGGGAGGGGGTCCCTGCGAAACCAGCAGGATCGACGGGACCAGCGGGACCAGCAGGCCGCCTGCGCGCGGGGGCGCGCCCCGCCGCGGGCCGCGCCCGGACGGGCTCAGATATCCAAGTTGCGCACGTTGAGCGCGTTGCTCTCGATGAAGCTGCGCCGCGGATCGACGGCGTCGCCCATCAACACGCTGAAGATCTGGTCTGCGTCGCTGGGGCTGCCGACCTCGACCTTGAGCAGCGTGCGCCGCGAAGGGTCCATGGTCGTCTCCCACAGCTGGTCGGGGTTCATCTCGCCGAGGCCCTTGTAGCGCTGGATCTCGTAGCCCTGGCGCGCGCCCTCGAGCACCTGCTCGAGCAGCCGGCGCCAGCTCGGCGCCTCGGTCAGGCCGCCGATGGTCAGAGGCAGCGGCAGCGACCCGCTGAGCGCGTCGACCAGCGCGGTGAGGGCGGGCACCTCGGCCCGCCGGTCGCGCAGGCGCGTGCGGCGCTCTTCACCGTTGCGCAGGGTGGTGGCCGTGATCTCTTTGAGGCCCGGCGGCAGCTCGACGCCCTCGACCGGGGTGGCCGCGCCCACCCGCAGCTCAGAGAGGTGCAGATCGGGGGCGACCCGCGGCAGCATCGCCCGCAGGCGCTCGCAGGCCTCTTCGGCGGCCGCCTCGTCGCTGAGATCGAAGGTGTGGCCGCCGCAGGCGAACCAGGCGTCGAGCACCTCGGGCACCGCGCGGCGCTGGTTGCGGTCGAGGAAGGCCGCGAAGGCCCGGGCGGTCTCGAGCGCCGGCGCCAGGGCCGGCCCGTCGAGCAGGGACCCGTCGGGGGTGCGCAGCGCCAGCGCGTCGAGGCCCCGGCCGAGCAGGAAGTCTTCGAGCGCGCGCTCATCCTTGAGGTACTGCTCTTTCTTGCCCTTCTTGACCTTAAACAGCGGCGGCTGGGCGATGTAGAGGCAGCCCTCGCGCACGAGCGCCGGCATCTGGCGGAAGAAGAAGGTCAGCAGCAGCGTGCGGATGTGCGAGCCGTCGACGTCGGCGTCGGTCATGATGATGATGCGGCGGTAGCGCAGGCGGTTGTGGTCGAAGTCAGGCCCCACGCCGGTGCCCAGCGCCGAGATCATCGTGCGGATCTCTTCGTTGGCCAACATCTTGTCGAAGCGGGCCTTCTCGACGTTCAAGATCTTGCCGCGCAGGGGCAGGATGGCCTGGAACTTGCGGTCGCGGCCCTGCTTGGCCGAGCCGCCCGCCGAGTCGCCCTCGACGAGGTAGAGCTCGCACTTGCTCGGGTCGCGCTCTTGGCAATCGGCGAGCTTGCCGGGCAGATCGCTGCCCTCAAGCGCACTTTTGCGGCGGGCGAGCTCGCGGGCCTTGCGCGCGGCCTCGCGGGCGCGCGAGGCGTCGACCGCCTTCGAGATGACCGCGCGGGCCACGGCGGGGTGCTCGAGCAAGAAGCTGTTGAGCTTCTCGACGACGATCGCCTCGACGATGCCCTTGACCTCAGAGTTGCCGAGCTTGGCCTTGGTCTGGCCCTCGAACTGGGGCTCGGGCACGCGCACCGAGACCACGCAGGTGAGGCCCTCGCGGGCGTCTTCGCCGGCGATGGTCTCGCCCTTGTCGGACTTCACCAGGTTCGAGTTGGTCGCCGCGGCGCTGAGCGCCCGGGTCAAGGCGGCCTTGAAGCCCGAGACGTGGGTGCCGCCGTCGACCGTGTTGATGTTGTTGGTGAAGCTGAGGATGGTCTCGGCGTAGCCGGTGGTCCACTGCATGGCCACGTCAACCTGGACGCCGTCTTTGACGCCCTGGACGTGAATCACATCGGGGTGGAGGGGCTCGCGGCTGTCGTTGAGGTGCGAGATGTAGCTGCGCAGCCCGCCCTCGTAGAGGTAGTCGGCCCCGCGATCATCGCGCCGGTCGCTGATCCGCACCCGCACGCCGGGGTTGAGGAAGGCCAGCTCTTGCAGCCGGCGGGCCAGCGTGTCGTACGAGAAGATGATCGTCTCTTGGAAGATCAACGGGTCGGGCCAGAAGTGGACCCGGGTGCCCCGCTCGGCGTCGGTCGCCGGCCCGAGCTCGTCGAGCTCGGTCATCACGGCGCCGCGGGCGTAGCTCTGGCGGTGGTGCTTGCCGTCGCGCCAGATATCGAGCACGAGCTTGGTGGACAGCGCGTTGACGCAAGAGACGCCGACGCCGTGCAGGCCGCCGCTGACCTGGTAGCTGCCCTTTTTGAACTTGCCGCCGGCGTGGAGCACGGTCAGCGCGACCTCGGCGGCCGGGCGGCCCACGTCGGGGTGCATCTCGGTCGGGATGCCCCGGCCGTTGTCCCGCACCGACAGCGAGCCGTCTTCGTGGATGATGACGTCGACCAGCGTGCAGAAGCCCGCCATGGCCTCGTCGATCGAATTGTCGACCACCTCGTAGACGAGGTGGTGCAGCCCCGCCGGGCCCGTGGACCCGATGTACATGGCCGGCCGCTTCTGGACCGCCTCGAGGCCCTTGAGCACGCTGATGGCCGAAGCGCCGTAGCTGCTCGGGTCGCTCTGCTCCGCCGAATCGTCGCTCTGCATGAACCCTCACCCTCGCCGCGCGGGCCGCTGGGGCGCGACCGCCGCCCCGGCCGACCTGCGGCGCGCCGCCGCGCCCGAGGGCGGGCGCACGGCCACCCCCGGCGCCAGCGCGGGGCCCAAAGCTGGACCCCAAGCACCCCGGCGGGGAACGGTCCCCCTATCGCGCCGGTCGCCGGTCGTCCACGCCCGAGATCACCGTTGAGAATACCGCGCAGCACGTTGTCTTCGACGCATGCACCACTGGCCTGGGCCCGCGCCCCCTGAGGCGAAACGGTTCAAGCAGATCAATCGCTTGTCGGATCGTCCGCCCGTCCGCCTGCCAGCGCAGGCGCCAGCACCGGCCCCCGGGTGGCCACCCCGCCCGAGACCCGCACCAGCGCGGTGTCCTCGCCCGGCAGCGGCCCGAGCCAGGCCGGATCGGTGGTGGTGATCCACACCTGGCCGGGCAGCGCGTCGAGCCGGCGGACCAGCCGCTCCATCCGGCCGCGGTCGAGCTCGCTGGTCAGGTCGTCGAGCAGGAACAGCGGCCGCTGGCCCCGCCGGCGGGCCGCCTCGACCTCGGCCAGCTTCAGCGCCAGCACCAGCGCCCGGGCCTGGCCCTGGCTGGCGAAGCGGCGGGCGTCCCGGCCCTCGAGGTGCATGAGCAGGTCGTCGCGGTGCGGGCCGCAGAGGGGCTGGGCCCGCCGGCGCTCCTCAGGGGCGGCCCGGGCGAGCATGTCGGCGAAGCGCCCCGCCACCTCGGCCTCGTCGCGGGCCGCCGCGCCCACGCCGCGCAGCTCGAGCCGGGGCGCGGGCCCCGCGCCGACGATGGCGCCGTGGGCATCGGCGAAGGGACCCTCGAGCTCGTCGAGCACCTGCTGGCGGCGCACCGCGAGCTTGGCGCCCAGGCGCACCAGCTCGGCGTCCCAGGTCGCGAGCTGGTCGGGGTCAGCCCGCCGCTCGCGCAGCAGCGCCGCCTTCTGCTTGAGCACGCGGCCGTAGTCGGTCACCAGCTCAAGGTGGGCCGGGCGGGCGGTGAACGCCGCCCGGTCGAGGAAGGCCCGGCGGGCCTCGGGGTCGCCGCGCACGATCTGGGTGTGCTCGGGGCAGAACAGCACCGCGCGCAGCTGGGCGAACCAGGGGCCGAGCTGATGGACCTGCTGGCCGTCGATCCGCAGCTCGCGGTTGTCGTGCTGCCGGCGCCACTCGAGCCGGCGCGGGCCGTCCTCGCCGAGCAGATCGCCGACGATGCGCGCCTCGGCGGCGCCCTCGCGGATGAGGCGCGAGGCCCGCCCCTCGCGGAAGCTGCGCAGGGTCGCGAGCAGCCAGACCGCCTCGAGCAGGTTGGTCTTGCCCTGCGCGTTCTCGCCGTGCAGCACGACGAGGCGCGCGTCGGCGTCGACCTCAGCCCGGGCGGCGTTGCGCCAGTCGGTGACCGTCAGCCCGCGCAGCCGCACCGCGGCTCAGTCGAGGCGCATGGGCATGACGACGAACAGGCAGTCGTCGCGGCCCGGGATGCGGACGATGCAGGGGTCGAGCGCGTCGCCCATGTCGAGCTGCAGCTGCTCGCTGCGGGTCGCGCCGAGGATCTCTTGCAGGTAGCGGGCGTTGAAGCCGGTCTGCAGCGGGGCGCCGTCGAGGTCGGCCACGACCTCTTCGCGCACCTCGCCGGCCTTCGAGTCTTGCGCGCTCAGCAGCAAGCGCCCCTCTTCAAAAGCGCAGCGGACCGAGTTGTTGCGGTCCGACGCCATGATCCCCACGCGGCGGAGCGCGCCGAGCAGGGGCTCGCGCTCGAGCACCACCCGGCGCTTGTGGCTCGGGGGCAGCACCAGCCGGTAGTCGGGGAACTCGCCCTCGAGCAGGCGCACCTGCATGGACAGCTCGCCGCTCTGGAAGGTCGCGCTGCGCTCGCCGAAGTCGACGCGCCAGCGGGCCTCGGCCTCATCGAGCAGCTTCTTGACCTCTTGGAGGGCCTTG
This sequence comes from Pseudomonadota bacterium, assembly GCA_046051725.1. GTDB lineage: Bacteria > Myxococcota_A > UBA796 > UBA796 > UBA2385 > JAEUKK01. Next base: position 9,144 of record JBJONS010000153.1, read on the forward strand.
CGGGGCAGGAGCATGCGCCGACCCATGGTCAGCGTGCCGTCAAAAGGCACCTCGGACCAGGACAAGCGGCTGCCGTCGGTGGTCACCATGCGCAGGCGCGAGCCGCCGGGGGCGTCGACCTGCTCGAGGTGGGCGCCGTTGAGCCCGTAGCGGTTCTCGTCGTTGCTGATGCTGAACAGCGTCTCTTCGATGAGGCGCCGCAGCTCGCCGCCGCTGAGCTCGAGGCCGCCGCGGTCATCGCGGCCGGGCAGGGGTGGGTAGTCGCTGCCGTCGGTGCCGGTGAGGTTGAACTCGGTCTTGCCGCAGCGCAGCGTGAGCCGCTGGCCCTTGCCGAGGGTCAGCCGCACCGTGGGCTCGCGGTCGGACAGCGAGGCGACCACCGCGCCGAGCTTGGCGGCCTCGACGGTCATCACGCCCGGGCGGTCGACCTGGGCCGGGTAGCTGCTGAGCTGCGAGAGCACCCCGTCGCCGGCCCGCAGCTGCAGCGCGCCCTCGCGCGCCTCGAGCAGCACGTGGCTCATGATCGGCACGGTGGGCCGCTTCTCGACCACGCCCTGGACCCGCCGCAGGCCCCGGTTGAGCTCGTCCTGGTTGATGTAGAGGTCCATTGCTCGCTCCAGGGCCAAAACGCGCTTTTGGGAGGGGGCGCGGCGGCGCACCACGCACGAGCGGCGCGAGGCGCGCTGGCGAGGCGTGACCGCCGGGGGGACCCGCCGCCGGCCGCGCCCGAGGCACAGGGCAGCGACCGCCCGGCGGGGCCGCGGAGCGCCCCCGTAGTCTGTCCGGCGCCGGGCGCCCACGGCCTGCCGGCGGGCTGCGCGCCGCGCCGCGGCCCGACGAGGGATGGGGATCAAACCAGTTGTATGATCCGTAGCCCTTCGTAGCAGGGCCTGTGGACGGTGGGGATAAGTCCGATCACGGCGTGGCGGCAGGCGCTCTGGCGGCGCGGCCCTGTGCACAGCGATCCGGGTAGCCGCGGGACAACCGCCCGGCTTGTCCACCGCCCTCCCCAGGCTTGGGTTGTCCACAGGTCTGCGCACCGGCCACGCACAGCCGCGGCACAGGCTTGTGCACAGGCCCCCCGGCGGCGCGGGCGGGGCCCCCGCGCCGCGGCGCGACCACCCGATCCCCGCGCGAGGTGAGCCTACAGCAGGTCATCCTCGACGATCCACGCCCATGCGCTGCCGGCGGCGATCGCAGGTCGCGCGCGCCCGTCCGCGGACGATCCCGCAGGCATCGTCCACCGCAGGTGGACCACCAGAGGCCGGCCGCGGCCGCGCGCTCAGCGGATCAGGTTGCGCTCGATCATCTGCACGATGCTGCGCAGGCCCGAGTCGCCCTCGAGCTGGCCGTCGACCTTGCCGCAGGCGTGCAGGACCGTGCTGTGGTCTTTGCCGAACAGGCGGCCGATCTCGGGCGAGCTGAGCTGGGTGTGGCGGCGGATCAACCACATCGAGACGTGCCGCGGCGTCACCAGGCCCTTGACCCGGCTGCTGCCGAGCAGGTCCTTGAGATCGACGGCGTAGGCCGAGGCCACCGCGTCGATGATCGAGCGGGCGTCGAGCTCGGGGGGGCCCTCGGGCAGCATCCGGGCGAGGTGCTGGCGGGCGAACTCGAGGCTCGGCGGGCGGCCGTGCATGCGGCAGAGCTGGGCGAGGTTGTTGAGCACGCCCTCGAGCTCGCGGATGCTCCCGCGCACGCGCGTCGCGAGGTACTGGCTGAGGTCCTTGGGCATGCGCAGGCTGCGCTCGGCGCTCTTGCTCTCGATGATCGCCGCGAGCGTCTCGAGGTCGGGCGGCTGCATGTCGGCCACCATGCCCGACTCGCAGCGGGTGCGCAGACGAGGCTCAAAGCCCTTGATCTCGCGGGGCAGCACGTCGGCGGTGAACACGATCTGCCGCCCGCGCTCGCGCAGCCACTCGAAGGTGTGGAAAAGCTCCTCTTGGGTGCGGTCTTTGCCGCTGAGGAACTGCACATCGTCCATCAGCAGCAGGTTCGCGTCCTGGCGGTAGCGCGCGCGGAACTCGGGCATCTGCTTGTAGCGCAGCGCGTCGATCATCTCGTTGGTGAACTGCTCGGCCGTCACGTAGATCACGCGGCTGGCCGGGTGGCGCCCGACGATGCGGTTGCCCACCGCGTGCATCAGGTGGGTCTTGCCGAGGCCGGTGCCCCCGTAGATGAACAGCGGGTTGTACTGGCGTTCGCCGGGATCGTCGGCCACGGCGCTGGCCGCGGCGTGGGCGAACTGGTTGCAGTCGCCCACCACGAAGTTCTCGAAGGTCTTGTCGCGGGCGAGGCCAAAGTGGTCGGCGGGGGCCGCCGCGGCGGCGCTCGGGGCGGCGGGGGCGGCCGGGGCGGGCGCGGGGAGCACCACCGGGCCCGTCGCGTCGAGGTCATCCTCGATCATCGGCCGCGGAGAGGGATCGTCGGCCGGTGGAGGCGGAGGAGCCGCCGCGGTCTGCTGCCGGGACAGGGCCTCGGCGGCCCACGCGGGGAGCTGCTCGGTGAGCAGCACCCGCGTCTGCAGGCGCGGATCGCGGGCCCGCAGCAGCCGATCAATGTCCTCGGCGTAATTGTCGCGCACCCAGTCGCGATAGAGCGCGTTGGGCGCGACGAGGTAGAGCTGGTGATCGGCGGGGGAAAAGCGCAGCAGGACGCTGATCCACACGTCGTGGTAGGTCGCCCCCACCGCGGCGCGCAGCTCCGGCTGGAGCTCGTCCCAGGCCTGCTCTGCGGGCGCGATCATGCTCCCCCCTGCCGCCCGTGGCGCGGTCCCCGTCGTCTGGGCCCCGGCGCGCGCGACCCCTGACGCTACCAGCTTCGGCGCGGTCCGGGCGGGCCCCGGTGCGCCGACAGCGGGCGCCGCTACCCCGTCCCGCGGCGGGCCGCCCCCCAGGTTGTCCACAGCCCGATCACCCTGTGGAAAACTCGGCCCCAGGTGTGGATTACTTCCCCCGATCACTGGGGATAGGTGCCGGTCTGTCGGTGGAACACCGTCGAGAACGACATGCAGTGCGATGTTCTCAAAACTCGCGATCCGTGGAGTGGGGCCTCGTTGAAGATCCCCAGCCTGTGGAGATCCTTGCGGAGATCACGGCGGCTGGCGGATCGGCGCGAGGCCGTCGGCGACCAGCGCGCCGTGAGCGCTTGCCCCGTCCAGATCGGCGGAATAGGGGCCGGGGTCTGTCGAGGATCGGGGGAGGGACGTCCACGTCCCGTGCCTGCGCGCCCCTCGGCGCCCACCGGCCCCTCCCCGGCCTGCGGCTCAAGCGCCCCGCCCACGGCCTGCCCGGGCGGTGCGCGGCGAAGCCGGGTGGGTCTTCCGGCACGGTCCCCCGCCCTGCGGGGCGGTCCCTGCCGCCGGCGCTGCTGCCCTCTGGGTGGCGGCGACGGGCCCGGCCGCAGCGCCCCATCCCTGGTCCCCGCTCTCTCCCCCTGACGATTGGCTCCCCCTGACGATTGGCCTCGGAGGCCCTCATGAAGCGCACCTACCAGCCCAGCAACATCAAGCGGAAGCGCACCCACGGCTTCCGCGCCCGCATGAGCACCCCGGGTGGCCGCAAGGTCATCGCCAACCGCCGGGCCAAGGGCCGCAAGCGGCTGGCCACGACCGTCCGCACCAAGGCCACCTGAGCCGCCCAGGGGAGGAGGCGCTGGTGGCTGAGCCCGAGGCGACCGCACCGCAGTCTCTGCCCCCCCGGGTGGGCCGCGCCGAGCCCCCGTCGGGCGCGGCGGACCGCCAGGGCGCCCGCGTGGCCGCCCGTCGGTTCGCGCCGCGCCCGCTCGCGCGTTTTGGGCATGGCCGCACGCTGCGGCTGCGCCGGTCCGAGGACTTCCGCCGCGTCCAGGGCAAGGGGCGGCGCCTGCGCGCCGGGCACCTGCTCGCCCTCTGGCTGCCCGGCACGGGCGAGACCAGCCGCGTGGGGCTCACCGTCAGCAAGAAGGTGGGCAACTCCGTGGTCCGCAACCGGGTCAAGCGCTGGCTGCGCGAGGGCGTGCGCCACGAGCGGCACCGCCTGCCTGGGCGGGTCGACGTGGTGCTCATCGCCCACCCCGAGGCCGCCACCGCGGGCCTCCGCGCGCTGGCCAGCGACGTCATCGCCATCTTCGACGCCGCTGCCCAACAGTCCGGCGGGCGGAGGCGGCGGTGAGGTGGTCTGACCCGCTCACCTGGCTCATCCGGGGCTACCAGCGCATGATCTCGCGCTACACCCCGCCGGTCTGTCGCTTCACTCCGTCCTGCAGCCACTACGCGCTCGGCGCGCTTCAACAGCACGGCCCGCTCCGCGGCTCCGCCCTCGCCGCCTGGCGCATCCTCCGCTGCAACCCGCTGTTCCCCGGCGGTCACGACCCAGTCCCCGCGCGCGCCTGCGCCTGCCCCCCGGGCGCGATCGCGCACGACGGGGGCGCCCGCGCTGGGCTGCCCCCGGTGGGCGCCGGTCGCGCTGGAGAGGTTCCCCTTGAACAATGAAGAGATCCGCCGGCTGACGCTGGCCGCGGCCCTGATCATGGGCCTGATGGTCATCTGGCAGCTCCTGTTCCCCCCGCCGATCGAGCCCGAGGCCGCGCTCACCACCGCGCCCGTGGCCGAGGGCGCGCCTGCGCCCGCGGCGATCGGCGGCGCCGCCCCCGCTCCTGCGCCCGTCGCGGCGCAGATCGCCCCCCACGCCGTCCCCTTGCCCGTGCAAAAAGTCGTGTCCGAGGTCGCTTCGGCGAACGGCGCGCTGCGCGGGCTCGCGCTCGACACCCACCACGAGCCGGTGGTGCCCCAGCCGATCTGGACCTGGGCCTGGGGCAAGGTCACCGGCGCCATCTCGGGCGGCTGGGAGCCCTGGTCGGGCGGCGAAGACGCCCACCACGTGCTCGGCGCCGCGGGCCTGCTCGGCATCGCCGGCGGCGGCCCCGCCCTCACCGACGGCGGGGCTGCCACCCCCGACGGCCCCAGCGCCTACGAGGTCCGCGACGAGGGCGGCGTGATCGTCGCCCGCGGCGTCGAGAGCGGCGGCCTGCGGGTCGAGAAGCGCTTCACGCCGGGCGCGACCCCCCACGTCGGCGAGCTGGTGGTCACCTTCGAGAACACCGGCGCAGCGCCCATCCCGAGCCTCTGGGTCGGCGTGGCCGATCAGCCGAGCGGCCCGGCGCCGGGCATGTTCAACCAGGCCAACAACATCGTCCACCCCGCTGCCTACGTCGATGGCAGCCTCGAGTCGACCCTGTCGGCCGAGGACCTCGGCGGGGCCGAGCTCGAGAGCTTCGACGGCACGGTGAGCTGGGTCGGCATGGGCGACCGGTACTTCCTCGCCGCGCTGATGCCCGACGAGCTGGCCGCCCGCCGGGTGGTCTTCGACGCGCTGCCCAGCGGCCGCTGGGGCGCCTTCTACGTCGACGACCAGCCGCTCGACCCCGGCGCGAGCCGCGCGCTGCGCTTCCGCTTCTTCGTCGGCCCCAAAGACCTCAGCCTGCTCGGCGCCCAGGCGGCCGACCTCGACGAGGCCGTCGAGTACGGCATCTTCGGCCTGTTCGCCATCGGCCTGCTGTGGGTGCTCAAGATCTTCCACATGGGCGTGGGCAACTGGGGCGTGTCCATCGTGCTGCTCACGCTTCTGGTCAAGCTGGTCTTCTACCGGCTCAACGAGAAGGCCTACGAGAGCAGCGAGAAGATGAAGCTGGTCCAGCCCGAGCTGGCCGCGATCAAAGAGCTCTACCCCGACGATCAGGCGCGCCAGAGCCAAGAGACGATGAAGCTCTGGTCGAAGTACGGCGTGAGCCCGCTGGGCGGCTGCTTGCCGATGCTCATCCAGATGCCGATCTTCTTCGCGCTCTACAACGTGATGTACTACAGCGTAGAGCTCTACGGCACCGACTTCCTGCACCTGCGCGATCTCACGGCCGCGGACCCCACGGGGGTGATCCCCACCATCTACGCCATCCTGCTCATCGTTCAGCAGCAGATGACGCCGATGGCCAACCTCGACCCGGCCCAGCAGAAGATGATGAAGGCCATGCCCTTCATCTTCGCGTTCATGATGTTCTCGTTCCCTTCGGGCCTCGTGCTCTACTGGTGTGTCAACATCTTCCTCACCATCGCGCAGCAGTGGATCATCCGCAAGAAGCTGCAGCGCAAGCCCCCCACCCTCGCGGTGGCCTCGCCGCCCGCCTAGGCGGCCTCTCCCGGAGCACCCATGAGTGAAGCCGCAAACACGGTGACGGCCGAGGGCCGCACTGTCCGTGCCGCTGTCGAGCTGGCCGCCGCCGAGCTGGGCGTCGACTTCTCCCGCGTCGCCCACAAGCTCGACGCGAGCCACTTCCGCGGCCCCGATGGCCGCCCCCGCGCCGTGGACACGGTCAAGGTGATCGCCTGGGTCCGCGAAGGCGAGCCCGAGCCCGCCCCGCGCCCCGCGCCCCGCGACGACCGCCGGGACGACCGCCGCGAGCGCGACGAGCGCCCCGCCCGCGACGACCGCCCCGCCCGCGACGACCGCCCTGCCCGCGACGACCGCCGCGAGCGCGACGATCACCGCGAGCGCCCCCGGCGCGACCGCGACGCCGAGCGCGAGCCCCGCCGCGAGGCCGAGCCCCGCCGCGAGCGCCGCCCCGAGGCCCCCGCGGCCCTGACCGAGGGCCCCGCCTCGGCCGCCGCCAAGTCCTGGGTCGAGACCCTGCTCAAGGGCATGGACGTCGAGGGCGCCGTGCGCGCCGGCGTGCACGAGGGCAGCGATCTCGTCGAGGTCTTCATCGACAGCCCCAGCGCCCGCCACTTGGTCGGCCGCCGCGGCATCACCCTGCACGCCATCCGGCACCTGCTCGAGGCGGCGATGAGCGCCGAGCACGGCAGCTGGCGCTTCGACATCTCGGTCGACGGCGGCGACCGCGGCCCCCGCGACGAGCGCTTTGACGAGCGCCCCCGGCGCGACGACCGCGGCGAGCGCAGCGAGCGCCCCCGGCGCGACGACCGCGGCGACCGTCCGCGGCGCGACGACCGCGGCGGCGACCGCGGCGGTGACCGGCGCGATGACCGCCGGGCGTCCGACCGCGACATCGACAAGCTGCGGACCCTCGCGCGTCGCCTCGCCGAAGAGGCCCGCGACACCGGCAAGCCGGTGCGCTTCCGCAAAGAGATGAACAGCTACGAGCGGCGCATGGTGCACATGGAGCTGCAGGACTTCCCCGGCGTGCGCACCGAGAGCGAGGGCGATGGTCAGCTCAAGACCATCGTGATCTTGCCCGCCGGCGCGGCCCCCGCCGAGGAGTAGGCGCCGCCGCGGGATGGCTGAAGATGACGCGCTGATCGTCGCCCTCGCCACCCCGCCCGGGCGCGCCGCCACCAGCCTGCTCCGCCTCAGCGGGGCGGGCTGCTTGGCCTTGGGGCAGGCGCTCGCGCCCGCCGGCCCGCCCTGGCGCCCACGCCGCGCCGCCCTGCGCCACCTGCGCGACGCCGAGGGCGGCCTGCTCGACGCCGCTCTGGTCACCTGGATGCCCGGGCCCGGCACGGCGACCGGCGAGGACTGCCTCGAGCTCAGCCTGCACGGCAACCCGCTGCTGGTCGAGCAGGTGCTCGACCGCTGCGTGCGCCTGGGCGCCCGCCCGGCCCGCCCTGGCGAGTTCACGCGCCGGGCGGTGCTGGCTGGCCGCCTCGATCTGCTCGGGGCCGAGGCCCTCGACGGGCTGATCGCCGCCCGCTCGCCGCTCGGGCTGCAGGCCGCCCGCGCCGGCCTCGGCGGCGAGGCCCAGGCCCAGCTCGCCGCCTTGCGCGAGCGCCTGCTCGATCTGTGCGCCGAGCTCGAGGCCCGCCTCGATCAGCTCGACCAAGAGCTCGGCTACGTCGATGACGCCGCGGTGGTCGACGGCCTGCGCGCCGCCGCCGCGGACGCCCTGGCCTGGGCCGAGACCTGGCGGGCCGGCCGCCGGCGCCTGCACGGGGCCAAGGTGCTGCTGCAGGGCCCGGTCAACGCCGGAAAGTCCAGCCTGTTCAATGCCTTGCTCGGTGAAGACCGGGCGATCGTCAGCCCGCGGCCGGGCACGACCCGCGACGTGGTCGAGCGCACCGCGCTGATCGGCGGCCTCGAGCTGACCCTCTACGACAGCGCCGGGCTGCGGTCGGGCCCGGTCGACGACCCGATCGAGGCCGAGGGCATCGCCCGCGGGCTGCGCCTGCACGACGAGGTGGACCTGATCGTCGAGGTCGAGGGCCCCGGCGCCGCGCCGCTGCCCCCCCGCGCTCCGCCGGTCGAGGGCGGCCCGCTGCGCTGGCGGGTGCGGACCCACGCCCCCACGCCCCTCGACGATGCCCCCGGGGTCGACTTTTTCGTCGACAGCCCCAGCGGGGCCGGGGTCGACGCCCTGCGCGCGGCCCTGGTCTCGACGCTCAGCGCGGCGGGGGCGGCGGGCGGCGCGGTGGTGCTCAGCCAGCGCCAGCACGCGCTGTGGATGGGCGTGGCCGCCGATCTGGGCGAGGCCGCCGACGCGCTGGGCGGCTGGCTCGGGCCCGCGGTCGCCGCCGAGGCCTGCACCGCCGCCCTGGCCCGCCTGGCCGAGCTGCGCGGGGATGACGTGCGGGAGGACGTGCTCGACCGCCTCTTCGCGCGCTTCTGCGTCGGCAAGTGAGCGCGCGCCCGGGCCCGCGCCGGGGATAGGCCGGGCCCCCGGGGCGGCCCCTGCCGTCCCCGCCCACCCGGAGGCCGCGATGAAGACCCTGTTCGTGATGGACCCGCTGGACCGCATCAACGTCGCGGGCGACTCGACCTACATGCTGATGCTCGAGGCGCGGCGCCGCGGCTGGCCCGTCTGGATGTGCACGCCCGACGCTCTTTTCGTGCAGGGCGCCGAGACCTGGGGCCGCCTGACCCCCGTCGAGGTCCAGCGCGGCCCGGTCCCCTTCGTGCCTGGCCCGGCCGAAGACCTGCCCCTCTCGGGCTTCGACGTGGTGTGGATGCGGAAAGATCCGCCTTTTGACATGGCCTACATCTTCAGCACCTACCTGCTCGGGCAGCTGCCGCCGCGGGTGCTGGTGCTCAACCGGCCCGACAGCATCCGCTCGAACAACGAGAAGCTGTTCACCCTGCGCTTCCCCCAGCTCATCACGCCGACCTTGATCAGCCGCGAGGTCAAGCGGATCAAGCAGTTCGCCGCCGAGGCGCCCGAGCGGGTGGTGCTCAAGCCCTGGGATGGCAACGGCGGCCGCGGCGTGCTCGTGACCCGCCACGGCGACCCGAACCTGGGCTCGATGATCGAGCTGCTCACCGGCGAAGAGCGCCACTTCATCATCGCCCAGCACTACATCCCTGAGATCATCAAGGGCGACAAGCGCATCATTTTGGTCGATGGTGAGCCCCGCGGCTGGATGCTGCGGGTGCCCAACCCGAGCGACAACCGCGGGAACATGCACGCCGGCGCCACGGTCGAGGCCTGCCCGCTCAGCGCGCGCGACCAAGAGGTCTGCGCCACCATCGGGCCGGTGCTGCGCGAGCTGGGCCTGCTGTTCGTCGGCATCGACATGATCGGCGACTTCCTGACCGAGATCAACGTGACCAGCCCGACGGGCATCCAGGAGATCAACCGGTTGATGGGTACTCAACTTGAAGTTGAGGTGACCGACGCGGTCTTGGCGCGGGTGCAGGCTTTGGGTTGAGGGCGGGGGGCTGGCCCCCGGTTGACGCTCTTTTGGGGTGGGTGTTGGGGTCGCCGGCCCCGGTGTTTTGGGGCTGCTTGAGCCGCTGGCCTTGGCTTTCTGGTTTGGGGTTTTTTCCACGGTGGATGCCGGGGGCGGGCCCCGCCCCCGGGCCCCCGGGCCAAGGGGCCTGCGCGGCCCCTTGGATCCCCCGCCAAGGGGGGCCGCGCGCCGCCTGCGCGCGGCGATGCGCCGCGCGGCGGCGCGCAATGGCCCCCCTTTGGAAACCCCCCGGAGCGGCGCGTTTTGGGGCTGCGGTGGGCGATGAACGGGTCGCCGCGAAGGCCTCGGCTGCTGCGGCGGCTGCGGGGAGGTGGGGTCGGCGGGCTCCATCGAGCCGCGTCAGCGGCGGCCGGGGTCAGCGGCGGCCGGGGTCAGCGGCGGGCGGGGTCAGCGGCGGCCGGGGTCAGCGGCGGCCGGGGTCGGCGGCGGCCGGGGTCAGCGCAGCTCGACCTTGTCAACGCGCAGGTCGAGGCCCTGGCCGGCGAAGGTGATGACCAGCTCGCCGACCGCGGTGCTGGCGATGAGCTCGAGGTCCGCGGCGCCGCCCTCGGCCAGGCCGCGCAGGCCGGTGAAGGTCAGCTCGATGTGATCATCGTGCAGCAGGTTGGTCTCGGCGGTCAGCACCGCGTCGCCCCGCCGCAGCCGAAAGACCGGGCGCAGCGCCGCAAGCTCGGCGGGCAGGTCGATGCGCACCGCGTCGCCCATCAGCTTGGGCTCGACCTGCAGGCGCCCGGCGCGGGTCGTGGCCTGGACCGCGGCCTGGGCCGGCGCGCTCAGCGGCGCGCCGCTCTCGCGGGCGCGACGGCGGCCCTCGGCGGCCTCGGCGAGGCGGAAGGCCTCGGTGTCGACCCAGACCACCGCCTCGTCGCTGACCAGCACGGCCCGGGTCGACACGATCTGGTCGACGCCCTTCTTGACGCCGTTGACGGTGAAGTCGACGGGCACGTCGCCAAAGCCGGTGCGGTCGCGGGCGTTGACCGCCGGCACCGTCTCGCCGGCCCGCAGCGCCTTGTAGTCCTGGGGGTGCATGTCGGTGAGCTGCAGCGCCATCACCAGGGTCGCGTTGTGCAGCGTGCGGGTGCTGCGGTTGTGCAGGGTCACGCTGAGCGCGTCGCCGATGAGCGTGGGCTTGGCCTCGAGGTCGAGCCAGCCGCCCTCGGGGAAGACCGCGGCGAGGTCATCGCCGAGCATGACCTGCGCGGCGTCAATGTCGGCGAGCACGGCGTCGAACTGGCCCTGGCCCCGCCGGCGGTGGAAGTGGTCGAGCACCTTGCGCAGCGCCTCGTCCTTGCGGCCCTGCTGCAGGTAGAGGTCGGCGATCTGCAGATCGGGCGAGAACCAGCCCGCGCCCAGCATCGTCGCCCGGTAGAGATCGAGCACCCCGCTGCCCTCGGCGGTGAGCTGCAGGTAGCCGCGGGCCGCGTAGGGATCGAGCAGGTCGGCGAGGACCTCGGCCTGGCGCGGGTAGTAGGCGGCGGACTGCTCAAGATCGAGCAGGGCCTCGCGGCTGCGGCCGCGGCGGGCGTGGTGCACGCCGCGCAGCAGCAGGGCCGGCGCCGAGGACTGGGGGTAGCGCTCGATCGACTGGCCGAGCAGGGCGTCGATCTCGGCGTCGTCTTCGAGGTCGCCCCCCTCGATGAGGGCCAGGGCCAGCAGCAGGTGGGCCTCGCGCTCGGTGGGGGCCATGGTGATGGCCTGGCGGGCCGCGGCCTCGGCCGCCGCCCAGTCGCCGGCCCGGGCGGCGAGGTAGGCGCGGTCGCGCACGGTGCAGAGGCGGTCCCACGACTCCAAGGTGTCGTGGTAGACGCTGGAGTAGGCGACCAGCGCCTCGATGAGCTCGCCCTCAAGGTCGCGCTCTTCGCGCCCGAGCGAGAGGCGGGCCTCTTGGCGCTGCTGCAGGTCTTCGAGCAGCGCCTTGGCCTGCTGGGCGTCGAGCTTGACGCTGCCGGTGGGCACGATGCCGTTGTAGTCGCCCTGGACCTTCACGACGCTGAGCGCCGAGAGCAAGAGCTGCGAGCTCAGCCCCCAGAGCTCGGCCTGCTCGTCGGCCTCGGCGCGGGTCTTGTAGAGCTCGACCAGCACGTCCATCAGCTGCCCACGGGCGGCGAGCACGCCCGGATCGACCCCGCGGTAGTCGTGGCGGGCGAGCTGCTGCAGGTAGGCGCCCATGTCGCCCTCGGTGCGCAGCGCGCCGTCGATCTCGTGGATGACGCGCACCGTCTTGTCGAGATCGACGACCGGCGGGGCATCGGCGACCTCGGCCCGGGCCGCCTTGCGCATCGCGGCGCGCGCCGGGTCGTACTCGGCCTCGGCGCGCGCGGCCTGGGCCTGCTGGGCGGCCTCGTTCACCCGGTGGCGCCAGAGCGCGCCGGCCCCGGCGGTGAGCAGCAGCACCCCGCCGATAAATCCGAGGGCCTGCAGGCAGCCGCGGGCGGCGGAGGGCGTCGGCGGGGCCGCGGGCGGGGGTGCGTCGGGCACGGGGGCCTCCGGAGGTGGCGGTGGGGTGGGGCTATCCGCGGGGGCCGCCGGCCAGCGCCGCGGCCCGGCGCCGCAGCGCCGCCCGGGTCGGGGCGGGCCCCGGC
>JBJONS010000154.1:0-5174 GCA_046051725.1 Pseudomonadota bacterium
AGGGCAGCGGCGCCCGCGCGGCCGAGCTCATCACGCTCGAGCAGGGGGGCCGCCGCCTCCGCCTGCGCCAGATCGGCGACCGCGCCCAGCTCTGCGGCAGCTGAGCCGGGCGATCAGCCCCCGGCGGCCGGCAGCAGGGCCTCGACCCGCACCCGCAGCCGCCCGTCGCGCAGCACCAAGGTCAGGGCGTCCCCCGGCGCGCGCCCCGCCGCGTCGAGCACCACCTGGTCGCCGTCCATGACCAGCGCGTAGCCCCGGTCGAGCACCCGCCGCGGGTCGAGGGCGGCCAGCTCCGCCCCCAGCGATCCGAGCCGGGCCCGCCGGCCCGGCAGCAGCTCGGCGGCCCGGCGGAGCAAGCGGGCGTGCAGCGCGTCAATCCGGACGCGGCGGGCGGGCACGAGGGCGGCAGCGGCCCGGCCGAGGCGCTCCGCCCGGGGCAGCAGCAGGCGCCGGCGGACCGGGACCGCGGCCGCGGCCAGGCCCGCGAGCGGGGCGCGGAGGCCGTCGAGGCGGGCGTGGGCGCGGGCGATCACGAGGGCGGGCGTCGGCACCCGCACGGCCTGGACCCGGCGCCGCCGCCGCTCCAGATCCCGACGGGCGGCCCCGTGCAGGGCCGCCGCGGCGCGGCCAAGGGCGGCGAGGAGCGTGGCGCGGGACGGCACGACCAGCTCGGCGGCGTGGCTGGGGGTGGCCGCGCGCAGGTCCGCCACGAGATCAGCGACAGAGACGTCGACCTCGTGGCCGACCGCGCTGATGGTCGGGATGGGCGAGGCGGCGATGGCCCGGGCCACCGCCTCTTCATCGAAGGCCGCGAGGTCCTCGGCGCTGCCGCCGCCCCGGCCGACGATGATGACCTCGGCCCGGCCATCCCGGGCCAGCGCCCGCAGCGCCCGCACGATGCTCGCCGGCGCGTCGGCGCCCTGGACCTGGCAGGGGGCGAAGATGAGCGTGAGGCCCGGCATGCGCTCTTGCAGCACCCGCCGAATGTCGTGGAGCGCGGCCCCGGTCGGGCTGGTCGCCACGCCGATGATCCGCGGGTGCCGCGGCAGCGCGCGCTTGCGGGCCGGGTCGGTCAGGCCCTCGGCGGCCAGCCGCCGCTTGAGGGCCTCGAGCTGGGCCCGGCGGTCGCCCTCGCCGGCCCGGCGCAGCTGGCGCACGATGAGGTTGTAGGAGCCCCGCGGCGCGTAGACGTCGATGTCGCCCACCAGCTCGACCACCGCGCCCGGCGCCGGCGCCCAGCCCAGCGTGCTGGCCACCCCGCGGAACATCACGCAGCTGAGCGCGGCCCCCGCGTCGACCAGCGTGAAGTACCAGTGGCCCGAGGCGGCGACGGTGAGCTGGCTGAGCTCACCGCTGACCCGCACCCCCGAGAACGACGCGCCCAAGGTCGCTTTGATGCGTGCGGTCAGCGCGCTGACCGACAAGGGCTCGGCCCGGGGGGCGCGCTCGGTGGGGGTCTCGGCGGGGTCGGCGCCCGGTCGGCGGGCGGTGGTGGCCTCGACCTCGGGCGGGCGCGCGACGGCGAGGCCCGGCAGCCCGGGGAGGCTGCGGGTGGCCCAGGCGGGCGGCTTGCTGGGGCTGCGACCGGCCATGGGGACCTCCAGCCGGCCTGCTATCCAGAGGCGGCCGGCGCGGCTGGACACGACCGGCCCCGCGGCCTAGGCGCCGCGCCCCGAGGTGCCCGTGACCGCGCTGCTGCTGAGCCTGCCCGCCGCGCTGTTCCCCGCGCTGGGCCTCGATCTCGACCGCGAGGCCACCGAGGCCCTCAAGCTCTGGCTGCTGCTGGGCGCGGCCCTGCTGGTCGCGCTGGGGCGGGCGCTGCCGCGGCGGTGGGGCGCCGGGCTGCTGTGCGCGCTGGCGCTGCTGGCCACGCTGAACTACGCGCGATGGGGTCCGAAGGTTCCGATGCAACGGGTCGACACCTACGACCTGATGCACTACTACCTCAACGCCCGCTACTTCGACGAGCTCGGCTACTACGACCTCTACCCGGCGGTGATCCTCGCCGACCACGAGCAGGGCGGGCCCCACTACGACGAGGGCAACAAGTACCTCGCCCAAAACAACGCCGGGCACGGCGTGATGCCGATCAGCCACGCACTTCTGCGCGGGGCCGAGGTCAAGGCCAGCCGGTTCAGCCCGGCCCGCTGGGCGGCGTTTTCGGCCGACATGCGCACGCTGCAGCGCGAGCTGCCCGGCCTCTCCGACGCCCTGTGGCGCGAGATGATCCAGGACCACGGCTTCAACGGCACCCCGGTCTGGACCTGGCTGGCCCGGCCGCTGGCCCAGGCGGTGCCGCTGCGCTTCATCAAGTGGCTGTGCGCCATCGATCTCGTCCTGCTCGTCGCCGCGGTCGGCGCGGTCGGCCGGGCCTACGGGCTGCGGGTCGGGCTCTGGGCCTGGACCTTCCTGATGCTCAGCTACTCGGCCCGCTGGCCGACCATCACCTGGGCCTTCCTGCGCTACGACTACGTCGCTGGGCTGCTGTTCGCGATGGCGGCGATCAAGCGGGGCCGTCACCTGCTCGCCGGGGCGCTGGTGGGCTGGGCCGGGGCGCTCCGGCTCTTCCCGCTGCTGTGGATGACCGGGCCGCTGCTGCTCGGCCTCGACGGCCTGTGGCGGGGCGTGGTCCGCCAGCGCCTGCTCGTGCTCGCGGCGGGCTGCCTGCTCGGCCTCGGCGCGCTCGAGCTCGGGGCGACCGCCGGACTCGGCGCCGACACCGTGCGGGTCCACTTCGAGAACATGCTCGACCACAACAAAGCCGAGAAGCTGAGCAGCCGCCGCATCGGGCTCGCGCTCGCCCTGCCCTTCCGCGGCGAGACCCTGCCCAAGTACATCGAGCCTGCCCGCAAGGCGCTGATCGAAGAGCAAAAGTCGCTGCGCTTCGGGCTCTCGGCGCTGGCCCTGATCGGCCTCGGCCTCGGGATGCGCCACAAGCGCGACGATGAGGCGCTGGGCCTCGGCTTCATCCCCTTCTTTTTGCTCACCACCGCCAGCTACTACTACTACATCACCCGGCTGACCCTGGTGGTCGTGCACAGCAGCCGCCTTGACGTGCCCCGCCACCGGGTGGCGCTGCTGCTGCTGCTCGCCGTCGAGCTGTTCGCCAACGGCGCCGAGGTGCTGCTGCCCGGCCACCGCGTGTTTCACATCGGCGGCCAGGCCTGGCTGCTGAGCGCCTATGTGCTCTGGGTGGTCGGCAGCGGCCTCTGGCCGCGGGCGCGGGGGTGGCTGCAGGGGCGCTGAGCCCCCCGCGCGGCGCCGCCGACCTCAGTGGTGGTGGTGGTGCCCGTCGGGCCCGTGCGCGTGCCCGTGGCGCTTCTCGTCGTCGGTGGCCCCGCGCACGCCGACGATGTTCACGTCGAAGTGCAGGGTCTTGCCGGCCAGCGGGTGGTTGGCGTCGAGCCACACCCAGGCGCCCTCGACCTTGCTGACCCACAGGGTCATCGCCCGGCCGTCTTTGGCCTTCACGTCAAAGGAGGCGCCGACGACGATCTCGATGTCCTTCGGAAAGTCGCGCCGGTGCACGCGCTGGGCCTCAGGGCCCTGCAGCTCACCGTAGGCCTCGGCCGGGGGGATGCTCGCGCGGAGCTGGACGCCCGCGCCCTTGCCCTCGAGCTGCTTCTCGAGCCCGGGGATGATGTTGTGGAAGCCGTGCAGGTACGCCATCGGCTCGCGGCCGACCGAGCTGTCGAGCACCTCGCCGGCGTCGTCGGTCAGCGTGTAGTGGAAGAGGCCGACCATGCCGTGCCCGAGCACGACCTCGCTGTCCGTGGACATCCGTCACCATCCGATCAGGTCAAGGAGGGGGCCCCCGCGGCGGGGGCAAGCGCACCGGGCGGACCCCGGGCCCGCCGCGTCTATGGCGAGCCCGCGGGCCAGTCGAGCGCCCGCGCGCCTAGGCGCCGACCGCGCCCACGACCAGGGCCAGCAGGCCCATCAGCAGCGCAGCGCCGCCGCCGACCTGGGCCGCGAGCACCTGCCGCCGCCCGCGGAGGGTCGCCGCCGCCCGCGGACCGGCCCGCAGGCCGAGCACCTGCCCGCCGCCCTTGGGCGCAGGCCCCACGTGCACGAGCAGCAGGTCATCGGCGAGCAGCAGGCGCTCTTCGACGCGGTAGCGCTCGGCCTTGCCGAGCAGGCCCTTGCCGGGGTGCAGCCGCAGCCCCTCGCCGAACTCGACGCCCCGGGCGGTGATCGCGCCGAGCTCGCCCAAGCCGCGGCTGCGCTCGGCGACCGCGCCGAGCCCGCTGACCGGGGCGCCCTCGGGCAGCCGGTCGAGCGCGAGCGGCAGGGGTCCGCTGCCGTCGTCCAAGGTGATCCGCCCCCCGACGCGGCGCTCGGCGAGCACCTCGTGGGACTCGCCGCCCTGGGTCCAGCTCGCCCAGACGGTGAGCTCCCAGCCGAGGCAGGGGCGGCGGGTCAAGGGGGCGTCCACCGCCGGGCCGCGGGCCACCGCCTGCACCACGGCCGCCGCGGGCGGCCGCGCGCCCACCCCGGTCGAGGCCCAGGGCAGGCCCATCCACGGCCGGTCGCGGGCGAGCCCGAGCAGCCCCAGCAGCAGGGAAGAGGCGCCGGCGAGGGCGAGTCCGGCGCCGACCCACAGCAGCGCGCTCACGCCCGCCCCCTCACGGCGCGCCCAGGGCGGCGCGCACCCCGGCCGGGCGGTCGCCCACCGGGCGCGCCTCGCCGTTCTTGGCCTGCTCGGCGGTGATCAGGCCGCGCAGCGCAGCGGCGGCCTCGGGCTGCCGGGCCGAGAGCTCGGCCTGCTCGCCGGGGTCGGCGCTGAGATCGAACATGCGCTCGCCCTCGGGCAGCACGAGCAGCTTGACCAGGGTCAAGCCGTCGGCGGTCGGGGTCCGCATGCCCCAGCTCACGCTGCCGCCGGGGCGGGGCGCGTAGAGCAAGGTCGCGTAGCCGCGGGTCTTGGTGCCCTCGGCGAAGCCGAGCAGGTCCGCTCCCTCGACCTTGCCGTCGAGGCGAAAGCCCAGGCGATCAAGGACGGTCGGCCCGAGATCAGTGAGCCGCACGCTCTTGTCGATGAGCCGGCTGGTCCAGGTGAGCTTGTGGGACAGCACGATGATCGGCGCGCGGAGGTGGGCCTCGCTCAGCCCGCCGAGGCGCTCCCCGGCGGCCGGCGGGCCCCCGGTGCCGGCGACCGCCCAGAGCACCGGCCG
>JBJONS010000155.1:0-4384 GCA_046051725.1 Pseudomonadota bacterium
GCGTCGTCGATGCCTTGGGCAATGGGGCGGATCGCCTGGATCGAGGACGACATCGCGGCCACCGGGTCCGCGGCGGCGGCCAGCGCGGCCCGGCTGGGCACCCGCGCCGCGGGCTGCCCGAAGAGCGCGTCACCGGGCGCCGGCGCGGGGACCTCGACCCCCAGCGCCGCCAGCGCCTCGACCTGGCCGGCGAGCGCCGACCGCAGCGCGGCCAGCTCGGCCCGGGCCGCGGGCGCGACGGCGGTGTCGGGCATGGCCGCGATCGCGTCTTGCACGACGAAGGGCAGCAGCATCGCCGCCCGGGTGTAGGGGCAGCTGGCGGTCAGGGCGCGCAGCGCGGCGGCGGCCTGCGCGCGGTCGACCGGCCCCAATGCATTGAGCTGGGCGCTGCTCTCGCGGATCGTCGGCGCGGTGACGGCCGGCGCGGCGGCGACCGGGTCGGCCGGGCGGCCCGCGGCCCACGCAGCGAGGGGCGCCAGCAGCCCGAAGGCGAGGAGGAGCGAGGCGGCGCGCGTCATGGCGTGGGTCCGGGGCTGCAGGTGAGGGTGTCGGGCGGGCGGGTCCAGGCCGGCCACGCGCCCAGCGCCGACGCGGCGCCGCCGCCCAGCGACAGCGCCAAGCCGAGGGCCCAGGCGCGGCCGGGGCTGCGGGGGCGGGCTTCGAGCACCGCGCGGACGCGCCGGCCGAGCGGCGAGCTGCCGGCGCCGAGCGCGGCGGCGGTGCCGGCGGCGTGGCGTCCCGAGGCGGTGAGAGAGACGAGCAGGCCGGCGTAGTCGCTCGGCCGCACGCCCGCGGCGAGGGCGGCGTCGTCGGCGGCGTGCTCGGCCTCTTGGGCCAAGGCCCGGCGGGCCAGCCAGGCCAGCGGGTTGAACCAAAACAGCGCGCTGATCGCCCAGACCGCCATGTGGATCGCCCAGTCATGGCGGCGGACGTGGGCCTGCTCGTGGGCCAGCGCGGCCGCCCGCTGCGCCGCGGGCCAGGCCGCCGCCGCCGCCGGGAGCACGATGACCGGCCGCAGCAGCCCCCAGGTCACCGGCCCGGCGACCGTCGCGCTGTGCAGCAGACCGGGCTCTTGCGGGTCGGGCAGGGCCGCGCGCCGCAGGCGGACCAGCCCCACAACGCCCCGCAGCAGCGGCAGGGCGGCGAGGACCGCCCCGGCGAGCCAGAGCGGGGCGACCCACGGCGCGTCGAGGGCGATGGCCGGGCCGCGCTGCGCCGCGGCGAGCCCCAGCAGGGGCAGCGCGGCGAAGGTGCCGGCCCAGACGGCGTGGCGCTGCGCCGCCGAGCCGCCCCGCAGCAGCAGGGCCCCGAGGCCGCCGAGCGCGAGCAGCGCGGTGGACTTGAGCCCCACGTCGACGATGAGGCCGGCGGCGATCGACAGCGCGTCGGGGCCGCTCATCGGCCCTCGGCCCTGGCCCGCGCGATGGCGGCCTCGATGGCGGCGAGCTCGTCGGGGGCGAGGCCCGGGTCTTCGACCAGCGCGAGGGCGGCCCGCGCCGGCGAGCCGCCGAAGAAGGTCTGCACGAGGCGCTTGAGCGCGGACGCCGAGGCGTCGTCGGCGGGCACCTGGGGCGCGTAGACGTAGCGGCGCCCGACCTGGCGGTGGCCCAGGTGGCCCTTCTCGACCAGGGTGCCCATCAAGGCGCGCACCGCTGAGTAGCTGGGCGGGTCGGGGAGGCGCTCATGCACGTCAGCGACGGCGACCTCGCCGATCTGGTAGGCGATGTCCATGATCTGGCGTTCGCGGCGGGAGAGGGGGTCGGTCATGCTGCGAGCGTAGCACATGCTGGAAAAGCTGCAGGTGTGGAGCAGACCTTTTTTGCAGGCCGGCGCGGGGGCGGAGCGCGGCTGGACGGCCGGGCTCCGCGCGCGCCGCGGCGTCAGCGCGCCTGCGGCGGCGGGGCGAGGGGGAGGCGCGGCCGGTCGGCCCCCCAGGCGCGCAGCGCGAGCGCGCCCGAGAGCGCGACAGCGCTGGTCATCGAGATCGCGCCGATGAGGACGAAGATCGGCGAGGCGCCCAGGTAGAGCTCCATCCAGATGCCGAGCGGCATGAGCAGGCCGACGAGGCCGAGGGCGGCGGCGGTGGCCCGCGCCCAGTCGAAGCCGCTGACCTGGGCCAGGACGAAGCCCAGCCCCACGTTGAGGAAGGAGAACAGGTTGCCGTGCACGTGCGCGAGGCGCGCCTCGAAGTGGCGGCCCACGCCGTAGTCGGCGATCCACTGGGCCTTGTCCGGCGCGAAGTCGCGCAGGTAGATGAGCAAGAAGCCGTAGGCCATGAACATCGCCATCGACAGGAGGCCGACGCCCACGTTCAGCCGGCCGGTCTTCACAGCCCGCCCCCTTTGTGGTGGTGCACGAGCACCGTGATCGGTCCCGAGTCGACGGGAACGACCGCGTGGACAGTGTTCGCGTCGAGCACCACGAAGGCCCCAGCCCGGAGCGGCGCGGTGCTGCCCGCCACGTGGAGGGTCGCGGCGCCGTGCGCGACCTCGATGGTCACGGGCACCGCTGCTTTGTGATCGGGCAGCGTGGCGCCGCCGCGCAGCGTGATGGCGACGATCTTCACGGTCGGTAAGTCGGCCAGCACCGTCACCTCTTTGGGCGGACCCAATGCGGTGGGCGCCGCGATGGCGAGGGCGTGCACGCCGGCGGCGGGGCCCTCGGCGCGGGCCGCGGCGGGCAGGGCGGCGGCGAGGGGGGCGCTGGCCAGCATGGCGCTGGCGAGCAGGGGCGTGGCGAGGCGGTGGCTCATGGGTGCTCCGGGCGGATGGGCGTGTGGATCAACGTGTGGAAGGCGTCGAGCGCCAGCGGGTCGGCGGCGGCGGGCCCCTGGCGCCGCGCGAGG
Organism: Pseudomonadota bacterium; assembly: GCA_046051725.1. GTDB lineage: Bacteria > Myxococcota_A > UBA796 > UBA796 > UBA2385 > JAEUKK01. Next base: position 2,846 of record JBJONS010000155.1, read on the forward strand.
GTCGTCATGCGCACGGCGCCCACGAACAGCGAGGCCAGGGCCTCTGCCGGCACGTCGGCCCGGATGTCACCGGTCTGTTGGCCCTCGCGGATGGCCTGCGCCACGCCAGCGAGGGTCTGCTCTACGGCCCCGCGCAGCGCCCGGGCGGCCGCCTCGGGCAGCGCCAGCGCCAGCTGTTCGGACTGCACGAGCTCGAGAACACCGACCTGCTCGGTCACCATCACCAGCCTGGCCTGGGCGAGCCGCTCGAGGCGCGCCCGCGGGGGCAGGCTCGGGTCGGGGTCGGTCGCCTGCAGCAGGGCGGCGACCCGTTCGGCCATGCCGGCCAAGATCGCGTCACGGTTAGGGAAGTGCTTCAACAACGCGCCCGAGCTGAGCCCGACCGCCTCGGCCAGGGCGGCGGTGCTGAGCGCGGCGGTCCCCCGGGTGGCGACGAGGCGCAGCGCTGCGTCGGAGATCTCGGCGCGGCGGAGGGCGGTGGGCTTGCGGGGCGTGGCGCGGGCGCTCATGTCCAGGAAGTAAACGCTCACCACCCCGGGGGCTGTGGTCGGCGCGCCGGGGCCTGATGCGGCGCAGGGAGATCGGCGCGCTTGGCCTGCGGTGCGTCCATCCCATCGGTGCAGAGACCCCTGGCTGGGCGCCCCATCGGCCCCCTGCGGGGTTCGCGGCCGGGTCCGCGCGGGCCACGGTCCCGCGCGGGGCCGCTCCGCGGGGCTGCGCCCCGCCCCGCTGCGCGGGCCCTCCGGTCGCCGGGCGCGGGCGGGCGCGTGGGCGGGGGTGGTCCGGCTCCGCGCGGCTGACCCCGCGCGGCTGAATTGCGCAGAGCTCCGGGGCGGCGATCACAACCGGCCGACCTCACGCCATGTCGGGGCGACCCCATGCCCGAGGCCTCCATGCCCACCCCGCCCATCCCCGCCGGACCCGCCGGCGTCAGCCCCCGCGTCAACCTCATCTTTCAGCGCATCTTCGGCGCTCCCGGAAGCGAGCCCCTGCTCATCGACCTGCTCAACTCGGTGCTGCGGCCGCCGCGCCCGATCGTCGAGGTGCGCTTGCTGCACCCCGTGCTGAGCCCCGAGAACCACGAAGGCCGCGTCGTCATCGTCGATCTGGTCGCGGTCGACGACCAGGGCGTGCGCGTGCAGGTCGAGATGCAGACCTCACCGCACGGCCACCTGAGGCCGCGGATGCTGCTCGGCTGGGCCAAGCTGTATGGCGGCCAGCTCAGCGCCGGCGAGGGCTTCAGCGCGCTGCGGCCGGTGATCTCGCTGTGGTTCTGCGACCGCGACGCGCTGCCCGTCCCCCCTCCAGGCCGGCCCGAGCCCTTCCACGCCCGCTTCGAGGTGCGCGAGCCCGGCGGCGGCCCGGGCTTCTCCGACCACTTCTCGCTGCACATCATCGAGCTGAGCCGCTTCCGCGCCGCGCTGTCCGCGCCGAGCCCGGCGCACCGCTGGCTGCACTTCTTGGCCGAGGCCGAGTCGTGGCAGGCGGTGCCGGCCCTGCTACACTCGAAGCCCCTGGAGGCCGCCATGACCCTGCTGC
>JBJONS010000156.1:0-4989 GCA_046051725.1 Pseudomonadota bacterium
CTGCTTGCTCGCGCCCGCGGCCCGCCGCATCACCTGCGTCGAGCGCGATCCGCAGGCCCTGGCGGCGGCCCGGGCACGGGGCGGCCTCCCTCCGCAGCTCTGCCTGCTCGAGGCCGACCTCTACGCGGTGCCCCTCCCGTCGGGCGCCGCCGATCTGGTGCTGCTGCTCGGCGTCCTCCCCATGCTCAGCGCGCCTGACCGCGCGCTCGGCGAGGCCCGCCGCCTGCTGCGGCCGGGCGGCGCGCTGTGGCTCTCGACCCTCGACCGGCACGCCCACCCCGAGGTGGCCGCCGGCTACGGCCACACCAACCCGGGCCAGAGCCCCGCCGAGCTGCTCGCCCTGCTGCGCAGCGCCGGCTTCGTCGACGCCCAGATCGAGCCGGCCGCCCGCGAGGCCCGGCCGCCCCACTTTGAGATCCTCAACGCGGTGGCGCGCACGCCCCTGCACCCCTTGGAGTCGCCATGAGCGCCGCACCTGCGCCGATCCTCCCCCGCGCCGACCGCGTGGCCGCGCTGCACGCCGCCCTCCGCGCGCGCGTGCTGCTGCTCGATGGGGCCATGGGCACGATGATCCAGCGTCACCAGCCCACCGAGGCCGACTTTCGCGGCGACCGCCTCGCCGAGCACCCCCACGAGCTGCGCGGCGACAACGACCTGCTGGTGCTGACCCGCCCCGACATCATCGAGGGCATCCACGCCGCCTACATCGACGCCGGCGCCGACATCATCGAGACCAACACCTTTGGCGCCAACCGCATCAGCCAAGCCGACTATGGCCTCGCCCACCTCTCCTACGAGATGAACGTTGAGGGTGCGCGCCTCGCCCGCCGGGCCGCCGATACCGCCGCCGCGCGCGACGGCAAGCTGCGCTGGGTGGCCGGGGCCATCGGGCCGACCACCCGCACGGCCAGCCTCTCGCCCGACGTGAACAACCCGGGCTTTCGCGCGGTGCGCTTCGACGGGCTGGTCGAGGCCTACGCCGAGGCCGCCGCGGGGCTGATCGACGGCGGCTGCGACGTGCTGCTGGTCGAGACGATCATCGACACGCTCAACGCCAAGGCGGCGCTCTACGCGATCGACCGCACCTACCGCGAGCGGGGCGTGCACGTCGATGATCGCCTGCCGCTCATGATCTCCGGCACGATCACGGATCGCAGCGGACGCACGCTGTCGGGGCAGACCGCCGAGGCCTTCTTCACCAGCCTGCGCCACAGCCGGCCGCTGTCGATCGGCCTCAACTGCGCGCTCGGCGCCGACGCGCTGCGACCCTACGTCGATGATCTGCACCGGGTCGCCGAGGTGCACGTCAGCGCCTACCCCAACGCCGGCCTGCCCAACGCGATGGGGGGCTACGACGAGGGCCCCGCCGCGATGGCCGCACAGCTCGGCGAGTGGGCCCGGTCGGGCTTGGTCAACGTGCTGGGCGGCTGCTGCGGCACCACGCCCGACCACATCGCCGCCATCCGCCAGGCGGTCGAGGGCGTGGCCCCCCGCCGGCCGGCCCGCCCGCCCCGGCGCCTGCGCCTCGCCGGCCTCGAGCCCGCCGAGATCGGCCAGCCGGGGCAGAACTTCGTCAACATCGGCGAGCGCACCAACGTGACCGGCTCGGCCCGGTTCAAGAAGCTGATCGTGAGCGGCGACTTCGAGGCGGCGCTGCAGGTGGCCCGCCAGCAGGTCGAGAACGGCGCCCAGCTCATTGACATCAACATGGACGACGCGATGCTCGACGCCGAGGCGAGCATGGTGCGCTTCCTCGACCTGCTCGCCAGCGAGCCCGACATCAGCCGGGTGCCGGTGGTCATCGACAGCAGCCGCTGGAGCGTGATCCGGGCCGGGCTGGCCTGCGTGCAGGGCAAAGGCGTGGTCAACTCGATCTCGCTCAAAGAAGGAGAGGACGCTTTTGTCGCCCAGGCCGAAGAGGTGCTGCGCCTCGGCGCCGCGGTCATCGTGATGGCCTTTGACGAGCAGGGCCAGGCCGACACCGCCGCCCGCAAGCTCGAGATCTGCCGGCGGGCCTACCGGGTGCTCACCGAGCGCGTCGGTTTTGCGCCCGAGGACATCATCTTCGACCTCAACATCTTCGCCGTCGGCACCGGCATCGAAGAGCACGCCGACTACGGCCGGGCCTTCATCGAGGCCACGCGCCAGCTGAAGGCCGAGCTGCCCCTGGTCCGGGTCTCGGGCGGGGTCAGCAACCTCTCCTTCGCCTTCCGCGGCAACGAGCCGGTGCGCGAGGCCATCCACTCGGTCTTCTTGTTCCACGCTGTGCGCGCCGGCCTGGACATGGGCATCGTCAACGCCGGCCAGCTCGCCATCTACGAAGAGCTCGAGCCCGAGCTGCGCACCCGGGTCGAGGACCTCGTGCTCAACCGGAGGCCCGACGCGACCGAGCGCCTGCTCGAGATCGCGTCGCAGGCCAAGGGCGGCGAGCGGGCGTCGGGCGAGGACCTGGGCTGGCGGGCGGGCGACGTGCGGGCGCGCATCACGCATGCGCTGGTGCACGGGGACACCCGGTACATCGACCAGGACACCGAAGAGGCGCGGCTCGCCGCCGCCCGGCCCCTTGACGTCATCGAGGGCCCGCTGATGGACGGCATGAACGTCGTCGGCGACCTTTTCGGCAGCGGCAAGATGTTCCTGCCCCAGGTGGTGAAGAGCGCGCGGGTCATGAAGCGCGCGGTGGCCTGGCTGCAGCCACACATCGAAGAAGAGAAGCGCCTCGATCCGAGCCGGGCGGTGGCCAAGGGCAAGGTGCTGCTGGCCACCGTGAAGGGCGACGTGCACGACATCGGCAAGAACATCGTCGGGGTCGTGCTCGCCTGCAACGGCTACGAGATCATCGATCTGGGCGTGATGGTGCCAGGCCAGAAGATCATCGAAGCGGCCCGGGCCGAGGGGGTCGACATGATCGGCCTCTCGGGCCTGATCACCCCCTCGCTCGACGAGATGGTCCACCTCGCCGCCGAGCTGCGCCGCCAGGGCTTCACCCTTCCGCTGCTCATCGGCGGGGCCACGACCTCTGAGGTCCACACCGCCGCCCGCATCGCCCCCAACTATGACCACGTGGTCTATGTCCCCGACGCGAGCCGGGCGGTGGGCATGGTCGGGGCGCTGCGGGCGGCGACCCGCGACGCGAGCCTCGCCGCCACGCGGGCCCGCTACGCCGAGCTGCGGGCCCGGCGCGAGGGCCGGACCGTGGGGGTGGCCCGCCGTCCGCTGGCCGAGGCCCGCGCCCACGCCCTGCGGCTGCCCTTCGAGGGCGCCGCTGCCCCGGCGGCCCCCGCCGCGCCGGGGCCCCACACCCTGCACCCCAACCTGCAGAGCCTCATCGATCTCATCGACTGGGGGCCCTTCTTCCGCACCTGGGAGCTCGCAGGACCGTGGCCGGGGCTGCTCACCGACCCGGTGATCGGCGCGCAGGCCCGGGCGCTCTTTGACGACGCGCAGGCCATGTTGGCCACGCTGGTGGCCGAGGGCTGGATGCGGCCGGCGGTGCGCTGCGGGGTCTTCCCGGCCGGGCGGGTCGGGGCCGACGACGTCGAGGTCTGGGCAGACGACGGCCGGTCGACGCCCGCCGCGCGCCTCCACTTCCTGCGCCAGCAGAACGAGAACGGCCCCGAGGGCGTCAACCACAGCCTCGCCGACCTCATCGCGCCCGTCGACGGCCCGCCTGACTGGATCGGCGCCTTCGTGGTCACCGCGGGGCCCGGCGTCGACACGCGCGCGCAGGCGCTGCGCGACCAGAACGACGACTACCGCAGCATCATGCTCAAGGCGCTGGCGGATCGGATCGCCGAGGCCGCCGCGGAGTGGGCCCACCGCGAGCTGCGGCGCCGGCTGTGGGGTTTCGCGCCCGACGAGACCCTCGACCCGGCCGGCCTGATCGCCGAGCGCTACCGCGGGATCCGCCCCGCGCCGGGCTACCCGGCCAGCCCGGACCACACCGAGAAGCGCACCCTGTTCGCCCTGCTCGACGCCACCGCCACCATCGGCGTCGAGCTGACCGAGGGCATGGCGATGTGGCCCGCCTCGGCGGTGGCGAGCTGGGTGTTCGCGCACCCGGCGGCCCGGTACTTCGGGGTCGGCAAGCTCGAGCGCGACCAGGTCGCCGACTACGCCGCGCGCAAGGGCTGGTCGATGGCCGAGGCCGAGCGCTGGCTCGCGCCCGACCTCGCCTACACGCCCTGAGCCCCCCCGGGGGTCGGCCGGAGGGCGCCCGCGGTGAGACTTGGCTATGGGGCGCTGGTCAAGCGGTGCCGGCCGAGCGGCCGCGCGAGGGCGCGGAACCACAGGCGCCCGCCGGGCCGGGGCGCCGCGCCCCACCGGCGGTCGAGGCGCACAGCCCATAGGATATTGAGATGGGACGCATCTTTGAGACCCGCAAGGCCACCATGTTCGCCCGTTGGGACAAGATGGCCAAGATTTTCACCCGCATCAGCAAAGACATCGCCATCGCGGTGAAGTCGGGCGGGCCCAACATCGAGAGCAACCCCGCGCTGCGCCGGGCGGTGCAGAACGCCCGCGCGGCCAACATGCCCAAGGACAAGGTCGAGAGCGCCATCAAGCGGGCGAGCGGCCAGGGTGGCGAGAGCTACCAAGAGATCCTGTACGAAGGCTACGGCCCCCACGGCGTGGCGGTGCTCGTCGAGACGGCGACCGACAACCCCGTGCGCACGGTCGCCAACGTCCGCATGCACTTCTCGCGCAAGGGCGGCAACCTCGCCAACAGCGGCAGCGTCGCCTTCCAGTTCAAGCGCATGGGCGTCATCCGCCTGCTCGCCGAGGGCCTCGACCCCGACGAGCTGGCGATGGATCTGATCGACCACGGCCTCGACGAGATCTCCGACGGCGCCAGCGAGAAGGGCGACAAGCTGCTGCTGCTCTACTGCAACTTCGGCGACTTTGGCCAGCTCTCGCGCGCGGTCGAAGAGAAGGGCCTCAGCCCGGTCAGCTCCGAGTCCGAGTACGTGCCCAGCCAGACCGTCGAGC